>NZ_JBQDYE010000198.1:0-501 GCF_052044155.1 Salinisphaera sp. SWV1 | reverse complement strand
TGATATTTTAATGTGCATTCTGAAAAAATATCGATGCATTTCGAGCGAAGATGGAGGGGATCCCTGAATGCGTTTTTCTCACCGACTGTTCTTACTTCTGATTCTCCTGCTGACGGGAGCACCAATACTCGCTCAGGAGCCTTCTGACGTTGCGAAAAACGTGCGTATGATGGTTTCCGGTATTGTCAGTTACACCCGCTGGCCTGCGCTATCAGGGCCACCAAAGTTATGTATCTTTTCATCTTCACGTTTTAGTACCGCCCTACAAGAGAATGCCGCGACATCTTTGCCTTATCTGCCTGTCATCATTCACACTCAACAAGAGGCGATGATTTCAGGCTGCAATGGTTTTTATTTTGGCAACGAGTCAACGACATTCCAGATGGAATTAACCGAACAATATCCGTCAAAGGCGTTATTATTAATTGCCGAACAAAATACCGAGTGCATTATTGGTAGCGCCTTTTGTTTGATCATCCACAATAATGACGTCAGATTTGC
>NZ_JBQDYE010000197.1:0-501 GCF_052044155.1 Salinisphaera sp. SWV1 | reverse complement strand
ATGCTCTCCAGCACCATAATCGCGCCTTGAGAGAAACCGATGAGCGCCGTGGCGTTAGCCCCTACTCCGCTCTGTTTCTGCCAGTAGCGCACCGTTTCAATAAACGTCGGCATGATCGCATCCACACGCGCCTGGCGATTATCTTCCGTAATACCCTGCACCGAAAACCACTGACGCCCCGCCGGATTACCGCTCGGCTCCGCGCCACCGACACTCACCACCAGCGCATCAGGAAACAGCGGTGCAAACCAGTTGCCTATTTCCCCCATTGCCACCGGGTTATCCCCGACACCGTGGAAAAGCAGTAACAACTGTTGCGCAGGTTTATCCGGGCTTTGAACAACAAAATGGTCATGTTTCATGGCGAACTCCTTAACTGATGTCATTAATTTTACGCCGCTGACTCACAATGACCATGAGATAAAATTGAAGGAGTCAGTGAAATAATTGCCATTGCGTTATGCGATCGCGCAGACGCTCAGTGCGAACATCATTAAGTGC
>NZ_JBQDYE010000196.1:0-503 GCF_052044155.1 Salinisphaera sp. SWV1 | reverse complement strand
TGAATTTGTCATTCAATAAAAATAAGGTGGTTTAATATGAAAAATATTGCTGTTATTCTTTCTGGTGGTTCAGGTGCGAGATTTGGAGGAACCTTACCAAAGCAGTTTACAAAGTTAGCAGGAAGAGCAGTTATAGAATATACTATCGATGCCTTCGAAAGAACAGAGTTAATTGATGAAATTATTATAGTTTCACAACCAAATTACACTGAACTGACATGGGATTATGTGAAGAAAAACCAATGGAATAAAGTTACAAAAATTTTTAATGGAGGGAAGGAGCGATTTGATTCAACATATTCAGCGTTACAAGGCTTGGAAGGCGAAGACGATAATTGCAATATCCTTTTCCATGATGCTGTAAGACCATTAATCGATGAGACAATAATTAGTAATTGTATCGAATCCCTGAAAATTTTTGAGGCTGTAGATGTTGTTATTCCATCGGCAGATACCTTAGTCGAGGTCTATGATGACGGATGTATTTCTAATATACCAAGATC
>NZ_JBQDYE010000195.1:0-504 GCF_052044155.1 Salinisphaera sp. SWV1 | reverse complement strand
GCACAGCCCTTTCCAATACCACGAGCGGCTCCGGTAATCACGGCAACAGGACGAGTGGATTTCATACAATAGCTCTCTTTTTTTGAATATTGTTTTCTAAGTGACAATTAGCTTGCGACGTGCCGCAAGAAAGATCAACCATCTGGTTGGTTGATATGCGATAGTGATCACAGGACATTTGATAACTTGATGAAAGTGCAAGTTTTTATCCTTTTTACTGGAGCTTCTAATTAATCGGGTTAAGATAGTTATCTTGAGAAGGTCATGGGGAGGCGTTATTTACCTTGATACAGCAACGTACAGAGCCTGAAGGAAAAGCTGCTGTTATGCGCGGTTAATGAATTTGCCGAATATGGTTATGAAGGGGCCAGGGTCGATAATATTGTTAAGGCTGCGGGGTGTAGTAAACAGACGGTTTATCATCACTTTGGTAATAAAGAAAATTTATTTATTGAAGTACTGGAATATACCTGGAACGATATTCGACAAAAAGAAAAGGCCCTT
>NZ_JBQDYE010000194.1:0-506 GCF_052044155.1 Salinisphaera sp. SWV1 | reverse complement strand
CGACTGGCGGGTTATCGTTACGGTCGTGAGATTGCCGATGATTACCTTACACAGTTAGGGCAGGGCGAAGAACAGGTTGCACGCTGGCTGGAAGCGGAAAACGATCCGCGTCTGAACGAGATTGTCAGCCATCTGAATCATGTTGTTGAAGAGGCGCGTATCCGATGAGTGAAAAGGTGGTGTTCAGTCAACTGAGCCGTAAATTTATTGATGAGAACGATGCCACGCCCGCCGAGGCGCAGCAGGTGGTCTATTACAGCCTGGCGATTGGTCACCACCTTGGGGTTATCGATTGCCTGGCAGCGGCGCTCACCTGCCCGTGGGATGAATATCTGGCATGGATTGCCACTCTGGAGGCGGGTAGCGAAGCCCGCCGCAAAATGGAAGGTGTGCCGAAATATGGTGAGATCGTCATCGACATTAACCATGTGCCGATGCTGGCCAATGCATTCGATAAAGCCCGGGCAGCGCAAACTTCGCAGCAGCAGGAATGGAGTACAATGCTG
>NZ_JBQDYE010000193.1:0-506 GCF_052044155.1 Salinisphaera sp. SWV1 | reverse complement strand
CCTTGTATTATCCTGGGGGAATGCCTTCCCCCTGTATTTAGCGAATTGCTATTTCCGTTTCTGCATCAAAGAAATGACATTTCGTCATATCAAAATGAATAGTGATATTTTCTCCTGCATGATAATCATTTAACGCACCAGCACGGACCACTAACTCGTGCCCCCCAACCGTGGTGTAGAGCATAAATTCCGCACCGGTTAATTCTGCCACGCTAATTTTGGCGGAAATGTTATTTTCCTCTTGCGCGTCCGGATGAATATCTTCCGGTCGTATTCCCATCACGATGGGCTTATGCAAACTTTCCTGTGTTTTCAGAACCGCTAATTTCTCTTCGGGAATGGTTAATTTAAGCGTTTCCGTAACGAATTTATCGCCATCGATCGTGCCGCGAATAAAATTCATCGCTGGTGATCCAATAAATCCGGAAACAAACATATTCGCGGGTTGGTTATAAACGGTTTTCGGCGCACCTACTTGCTGAACAATCCCGTCTTTCATAATCACA
>NZ_JBQDYE010000192.1:0-507 GCF_052044155.1 Salinisphaera sp. SWV1 | reverse complement strand
GCCGATGGTGCCACGGTAACCTGATGAACTTCCGTCTGTTCCTGGTGAAGGGTATGCACCCGGTTCACCGTGCGGTGTTCCTGACGGGCGTGATGTCTTATCTCTCCGCTCCGCTGTGGTTTATGTTCCTCGCGCTCTCTACTGCATTGCAGGTAGTGCATGCGTTGACCGAACCGCGATACTTCCTGCAACCACGGCAGTTGTTCCCAGTGTGGCCGCAGTGGCGTCCTGAGCTGGCGATTGCACTTTTTGCTTCGACCATGGTGCTGTTGTTCCTGCCGAAGGTATTGGGCATTTTGCTTATCTGGTGCAAAGGAACGAAAGAATACGGCGGCTTCTGGCGCGTTACATTATCGTTGCTGCTGGAAGTGCTTTTTTCCGTGCTGCTGGCTCCGGTACGCATGCTGTTCCATACGGTCTTCGTTGTCAGCGCGTTCCTTGGCTGGGAAGTGGTGTGGAATTCACCGCAGCGTGATGATGACTCCACTTCCTGGGGTGAAGCGTTCA
>NZ_JBQDYE010000191.1:0-510 GCF_052044155.1 Salinisphaera sp. SWV1 | reverse complement strand
CCTGTTAGCTAAAATAAATTCTGATTTGAGACTAATCTCCTAAAAATCATGAAATTAAATGCGAAATTTCAACTAACAGGCGTGAGTTCAATTTAAAGACATTTAAATTCAATCACATAAAACTGTGTCTGACCGGGATAGATGTCGGCAATGACCTTTATCAGTTCAGTCAGGGTCATATTTTCCTGCTCTGCATGTTTTTCCGTCAGCGTATCCAGCGTTACGGTTGAGGTTGCGGTGACTTCAATCGGGCAAAAATAACCGTCATCTTCAAAACGCCCGACACGAAGCACATCACCCGTTTTGAAGTGCGATTCAGACTCGTCGCGGATGGTGATGGTTTTACGCCCAGCCAGAATGTCATCCTGGAAACGTTGAAAAAAAGTGATGTCGTTTGGCTGCATGATACTATTTCCTGTAAGAATTGACTCATCTGGAGCCTATGATAGTGAAAAAACTCACCTTACCGAAAGATTTCTTATGGGGCGGCGCAGTTGCCGCGCATCAGGT
>NZ_JBQDYE010000190.1:0-512 GCF_052044155.1 Salinisphaera sp. SWV1 | reverse complement strand
CTCCGGCCAAAGGATTGCAGTAAATATGTTTTATTGCGTTACCGTTCATTCACAATACTGGAGCAATCCAGTATGTTCATTCTCTGGTATAGTGCCAGCAGTACTTTTGGCAAGGATTCAGACATCGTGATGGGCGTAAGAGCGCAACAAAAAGAAAAAACCCGCCGTTCGCTGGTGGAAGCCGCATTTAGCCAATTAAGTGCTGAACGCAGCTTCGCCAGCCTGGGTTTGCGTGAAGTGGCGCGTGAAGCGGGCATTGCTCCCACCTCTTTTTATCGGCATTTCCGCGACGTAGACGAACTGGGTCTGACCATGGTTGATGAGAGCGGTTTAATGCTACGCCAACTCATGCGCCAGGCGCGTCAGCGTATCGCCAAAGGCGGGAGTGTGATCCGCACCTCGGTCTCCACATTTATGGAGTTCATCGGTAATAATCCTAACGCCTTCCGGTTATTATTGCGGGAACGCTCCGGCACCTCCGCTGCGTTTCGTGCCGCCGTTGCGCGTGAAAT
>NZ_JBQDYE010000189.1:0-514 GCF_052044155.1 Salinisphaera sp. SWV1 | reverse complement strand
ACTGGGCGTTTGGTCTGGATGCCAACTACGTTAAACAGCGCGACTGGCGTAGTGCAAAAGATATGATGAAATTCACCGACTACAGCGTGAAAACCGGACATCTGACCGCCTACTGGACGCCATCTTTCGCTCAGGATGTGTTAGTTAAAGCCAGCGTCGGGCAGTATCTGGCAGGGGATAAAGGCGGCACGCTGGAGATCGCCAAACGCTTTGATAGCGGCGTGGTGGTGGGTGGCTATGCCACGATCACTAATGTTTCGAAAGAGGAGTACGGCGAAGGGGACTTCACCAAAGGCGTGTATGTCTCGGTACCGTTGGATCTCTTCTCGTCTGGCCCGACACGCAGCCGTGCGGCGATTGGCTGGACGCCGCTGACGCGTGACGGTGGTCAGCAACTTGGGCGTAAGTTCCAGTTGTATGACATGACCAGCGACCGTAGCGTCAATTTCCGCTAAGTCATGGGAAAGGTGCCAGTTTTCGCACTCACTGGCACCTTCATTCTTAATGGCCTGTC
>NZ_JBQDYE010000188.1:0-515 GCF_052044155.1 Salinisphaera sp. SWV1 | reverse complement strand
TGAAATTTATCGAACATAACCCTCGAATTTGCGGCGTGATTTTTGACTGGGATGAGTACAGTCTCGATTTATGTAGCGATATCAATCAGCTTAATGAATATCTCCCGCTTTATGCCTTCATCAACACCCACTCGACGATGGATGTCAGCGTGCAGGATATGCGGATGGCGCTCTGGTTTTTTGAATATGCGCTGGGGCAGGCGGAAGATATCGCCATTCGTATGCGTCAGTACACCGACGAATATCTTGATAACATTACACCGCCGTTCACGAAAGCCTTGTTTACCTACGTCAAAGAGCGGAAGTACACCTTTTGTACGCCGGGGCATATGGGCGGTACCGCCTATCAAAAAAGCCCGGTTGGCTGTCTGTTTTATGATTTTTTCGGCGGGAATACCCTCAAGGCTGATGTCTCTATTTCGGTTACCGAGCTTGGTTCGTTGCTCGACCACACCGGGCCACACCTGGAAGCGGAAGAGTACATCGCGCGGACTTTTGGCGCGGAACAGAGTTAT
>NZ_JBQDYE010000187.1:0-517 GCF_052044155.1 Salinisphaera sp. SWV1 | reverse complement strand
CCGATCTAACAACAACTGGTTGAAATTGCCAAGGCACTTAATAAACAGGTGCGCTTGTTAATTCTCGATGAACCGACAGCCTCATTAACTGAGCAGGAAACGTCGGTTTTACTGGATATTATTCGCGATCTACAACAGCACGGTATCGCCTGTATTTATATTTCGCACAAACTCAACGAAGTCAAAGCGATTTCCGATACGATTTGCGTTATTCGCGACGGACAGCACATTGGTACGCGTGATGCTGCCGGAATGAGTGAAGACGATATTATCACCATGATGGTCGGGCGAGAGTTAACCGCGCTTTACCCTAATGAACCACATACCACCGGAGATGAAATATTACGTATTGAACATCTGACGGCATGGCATCCGGTCAATCGTCATATTAAACGAGTTAATGATGTCTCGTTTTCCCTGAAACGTGGCGAAATACTGGGTATTGCCGGACTCGTTGGTGCCGGACGTACCGAGACCATTCAGTGCCTGTTTGGCGTGTGGCCCGGCCAATGGGAAG
>NZ_JBQDYE010000186.1:0-521 GCF_052044155.1 Salinisphaera sp. SWV1 | reverse complement strand
GGAAGGTGTTCGGGGGTCATGATGTATCCTGAAAAATTAAAGTACGCGGCGATTGTAGGGATTGCTCATCAGATGTCCAGATCTTGATGAATTCCTATTTGTGAGCTACGTCTGGACAGTAACTTGTTACAACCTGTAGCATCCACTTGCCGGTCCTGTGAGTTAATAGGGAATCCAGTGCGAATCTGGAGCTGACGCGCAGCGGTAAGGAAAGGTGCGATGATTGCGTTATGCGGACACTGCCATCCGGTGGGAAGTCATCATCTCTTAGTATCTTAGATACCCCTCCAAGCCCGAAGACCTGCCGGCCAACGTCGCATCTGGTTCTCATCATCGCGTAATATTGATGAAACCTGCGGCATCCTTCTTCTATTGTGGATGCTTTACAATGATTAAAAAAGCTTCGCTGCTGACGGCGTGTTCCGTCACGGCATTTTCCGCTTGGGCACAGGATACCAGCCCGGATACTCTCGTCGTTACTGCTAACCGTTTTGAACAGCCGCGCAGCACTGTGCTTGCAC
>NZ_JBQDYE010000185.1:0-522 GCF_052044155.1 Salinisphaera sp. SWV1 | reverse complement strand
GGTGGCGTGACCTTTGCTGCTCGTCCGCAGGACCACAGTCAAAAAGTTAACAAGAAGATGTACCGCGGCGCGCTGAAAAGCATCCTGTCCGAACTGGTACGTCAGGATCGTCTGATCGTTGTCGAGAAGTTCTCTGTAGAAGCGCCGAAAACTAAGCTGCTGGCACAGAAACTGAAAGACATGGCTCTGGAAGATGTGCTGATCATCACCGGTGAGCTGGACGAAAACCTGTTCCTGGCTGCGCGCAACCTGCACAAGGTTGACGTACGCGATGCAACTGGTATCGACCCGGTTAGCCTGATCGCCTTCGACAAAGTCGTAATGACTGCTGATGCTGTTAAGCAAGTTGAGGAGATGCTGGCATGATTCGTGAAGAACGTCTGCTGAAGGTGCTGCGTGCACCGCACGTTTCTGAAAAAGCGTCTACTGCGATGGAAAAATCCAACACCATCGTACTCAAAGTTGCTAAAGACGCGACCAAAGCAGAAATCAAAGCTGCTGTGCAGAAACTGTTTGAAGTCG
>NZ_JBQDYE010000184.1:0-523 GCF_052044155.1 Salinisphaera sp. SWV1 | reverse complement strand
CACCAGGTTTGGTTTATCCGTTGGTTTGCCTGCAGCTTCCATACGCTTGCGCCAACGCCATTTCATCGCCATCCCACCGAGCATACAGGCCTCGGAAGAACCAATGGTGTTGGTGCCAACGGCCTGACCATTTTTCGGCGCAGGCGCATGCCACAGATCGGCAACCATATTTACGCAACGTAGGTCGATGGCTGCGGATTGCGGATATTCTTCTTTGTCGATCCAGTTTTTATTGATCGACAAATCCATCAATTTATGGACGTTTTCGTCGTCCCAGGTCTGGCAGAAAGTGGCCAGGTTCTGACGAGCGTTGCCATCAAGATATAATTCATCATTGATAATCTGAAATGCGACATCATCGCGCATTTCGTGCAGCGGAAAACGTTTTGATTCTGCGATAGTGGAAATAGACTTCGCACCAAAACGTGAATCGAGTAGTTCTGAGCGGAAATCCGTTAACAGCTTCTGGTCCATTTCGAACTCCTTAAATTTATTTGAAGGCAATAAAAAACTAGGATTTATC
>NZ_JBQDYE010000183.1:0-527 GCF_052044155.1 Salinisphaera sp. SWV1 | reverse complement strand
GGCGCGATCGCCCGAGCGCGTTCGCGGATAGCCGGCCATTCGGCTTCGCCCCGAAGGGTCGCCCGGCGCGCCAGAAAACGCTCTACCCCGTCGGCGCCGACACTTCGCGCAATGACGTGACGGGTCCGCGATGGCAGCAGATTTTCCAGCAGGAACCGTTCGACGCTGGCGGCATACAAAGAGTCGCCCATGCGCATATCATCGGGCAGCGCCCCATGGCCGGCGATCGTCCGGAATGCCAGGCCGGGAAGGGTCCGGCTCGCGGCGTCATGGGTGATAAAAAGCGCATCCCGTGTCCTCAAGCTGCCCTCGAGGGCGGTGCGATAGCCTACGACCCCGCCGGGGTACAGCAGGCCGGCAATCTCATACGCATGCCGCCGAACCACAACGCTTAAAGGCTCATCAAGATACGCGGTATAGAGGGCAGTCGTGATCTCCCGCAGCCGGCCTTGGCGAGCCGCGCGCGAGACACGTTGGCGCGTGGCGGCGTCTGCGCCAACCGTCGAAACGAAGGCTGGAAATGCGGT
>NZ_JBQDYE010000182.1:0-528 GCF_052044155.1 Salinisphaera sp. SWV1 | reverse complement strand
CTCAGTTCAAATTCAGTGCCACCAGGGCGGGTGGCGATTTCCGCGCTTCCCAGACATTGCGAACCGATAAATCCCTGCTCACCGCGCGTCGCCGGAATGCCAAACCAGAACGAGTTCGGCCAGACCAGGCACGACTGACGCAGCGCCAGACCGGTGTATTCACGAAAAACCTGAATATCATCGAGTAGAATTTCCGTAAATTCACCATGAAACTTGCCCGGATGCAGCTGATCGTAAATCTGCTGCCAGGCGGTAATCGTTAAAGCATGTTCATAGACATCCGTTGTCTGTCGTTGATGAACATTATCCACTTCGACCTTCGGCGTGAGCTTCAGGTTTTCGGGTAAGGGTTCATGATAAAGATGGTGCAAATTGGCTGTACGGGTCTTTTTCATGATGTTAATGCCGGGTGTTGTAGGACACCCGGCACCTCCGACAGGTTAATGGGGCTTGAGACGATAACGACTACTGCGTTTACGTAACGTCCCGGCAGAAAAGAGCTGTTCGAGCGCATTTCTGGCTTTTTCC
>NZ_JBQDYE010000181.1:0-530 GCF_052044155.1 Salinisphaera sp. SWV1 | reverse complement strand
AGGTAGTCATATTCTATGTATGGCGTAATATCGGGCGTCATATGGTATTGTAGAACAAATGCATTTTCCGTCGCCCATTTCTTATGGTTTGCATAGCGATAATCGTTCTGTTTGCTGTATAGCGTCGTTTGCCATGCGAAGGTGAAATCACTATTAATATGGTAAGTGACATATCCATCCCAACGATGAACGTTATCACGAGACATATCACCGGATAAGTCTTGTTGTCGGTAAGCTTTCCAGTCGTAACGATAGCGAATGCCAAAATTAAGATCTTTTGTCGCGTCCCAGGACAGTTTTACGTAGGGTCCGTAGCGTGTGCCGTTGCTGCTAAAATGCGTTAACATTCCCGGGCGCACCGTCCATTGATCATCAAGTTTAATCGCGTAATTAACTTCAACCTGAACATCATTGAGTGCGGCATTTTCCTTTTTATTATCATGAATGGTATTCCAGGTATTACTTTCCATGCTTGCCCACCATTCATTTTGCCATCCCTCACTGACTTTGAGTCGAGTCTCATAGGCGTG
>NZ_JBQDYE010000180.1:0-531 GCF_052044155.1 Salinisphaera sp. SWV1 | reverse complement strand
CAATAATATTCCGGCAGTATGTGTCGCAGCGATATGTGTCAATTCAATATTTAACGGTACACCGGCAAGTTGGACTGCGTAAATAATGAAACCGACCAGGCAGGTGAAGGCCCATATTGTCGTCAGGCAGTATTCAAAAAACAGCGGCCACATTCGAAAGTTTTCTTTGCGCCACAACCTTGTCATATTTTTGAGGAATACTTCTGCACCGCCCTGAGCCCAGCGCAGGCGCTGTTTCCACAGCCCTTTTAACGTTTCAGGCATTAATATCCAGCACAGTGCCCGTGGCTCGTAAAAAATCGTCCACTGATTCAACTGCAGCTTCCAGCTAATATCAATATCTTCGGTGATCATATCGTCACTCCAGTAACCCACTTCTGCCAGGGCGCTGCGACGAAATGCGGCAATAACACCGGAAACGGTAAATACGTTTCCATAGATACGCTGGGTTCGCTTGATCAAACCAATAATTGAGGAATACTCGCCAACCTGAATTTTACCCACCAGGGTAGAACGTGTTCGAATACGAGG
>NZ_JBQDYE010000179.1:0-533 GCF_052044155.1 Salinisphaera sp. SWV1 | reverse complement strand
CCGGTGAATCTGCGTTCCCCAGTATCACTGTCCCCTGAATAATATCTGTCATCCCGGTCCATTTTGCGTTATCGCTAATGTTCAGTGCACCTGCTCCCGTCTTGCGAACATTACCATAACCACTGATATTGTTGGTAAGCTGCCATGCTGATGTACTGTTCAGAGTTAATGTGCCATAGTTATCAACAAAGGCTGTCCCCAGATTATCAGCCGTGGATACAGCCAAATGAGCCCCCTTATTCACGGTAAAAACACCGGAAAAATTACGATTATTACCCGTTATATCAAGCATTCCCCCATTTATGTTCAGAGAACCATCCCCTGCAATAGTACCTGCAGATTCTCCTCCATTATTCAGTATCAGGCTTCCGCCATGAATGTTCAGCACAGAGCCTGCAGCCGTCAGTAGTTTGCTTATTGTCTGAGGATACCCATTCATATCCAGTTCTGCGCCACGGGATAAATATAAATACTCAGTCCGTCCAAGAGCATCAGGTGCAGCAAGAATTAATACGCCAGATTTAACCTCAGTA
>NZ_JBQDYE010000178.1:0-535 GCF_052044155.1 Salinisphaera sp. SWV1 | reverse complement strand
ATCTGCTGTTTGACTACCGGTATTAAATTGCTTCTGATATTGATCCGGTGCAGGATTATCATTTGGCAGGTGCGGAGCATTATAAGCCAGGTAAAGCATAAAAGGCTGGTCAAGTGTTTTGGCACGATCAACAACGCCAATTGCCTCATCGGTTAACTGATCGCTGATATAACCTTTTGCGGGGACACGTTCACGATTTTTGAACAGTGAAGGGGAGTTGTAATATGCCGTTCCTGCAGCGTGGAATCCCATAAAGTAATCAAAGCCACGGTTTTGAGGTTGCCATTCTTCCGCAGAAAATGTGGTGAAGTTGTCATGATAGTCACGTGTTTGTTTATCTTCCGGTACCGGCACATTACTGATTTTTGACAAGTGCCATTTACCTACTGCTGCAGTGTAATAACCATGATTCTGGAATAATTCAGGCAAGAAAGTTTCTGTTAGCGGAATACCATCCTGAGCATCGGTATTGGAATAGACACCAAAGCGGGCGGGAGCTCGACCGGTCATTATTGCGGCACGGGAGGGGCCGGAA
>NZ_JBQDYE010000177.1:0-537 GCF_052044155.1 Salinisphaera sp. SWV1 | reverse complement strand
TTTCTCATCAAATGTTGCGTTCATCAGTTCCAGTTCATTCGTCTCCTGACCGTTGTTGAACGGCAAACGCAGCCGAACCGGGCGCGAAGCTAGTGGCTTTTTACGCGACACAATCCATGCCAAATCAATGGTGTTATAGGCCCCTGCCTCACAGCTAATCATCATCAGCGCTTTATCATCAGTCAGCGCAGTGACATTCACCTCACGACGCAATGGATCAAGCGAGCAGCGCAGACCATTCATCCGCCAGTTTCCATAATCCAGCAAATCGTTGCGTTCTTCGAGTGAGAGTGGCGTCGGCGTTGGGTTAACCACCGCGACCTCTTTCAGCGCAGGCGCGGGCGGTACGCTGAGCGGCGGTTCGTCCCCTTTCTTGATCCACGCGGTTTCACTGCCAACGCGCTTTTGCTGAGCATCAATAAACAACAACGCTGCTTTTAAGCCACTCAGAGAAATGGTCTGATCGCCATCGCGTAAGGTGATTGCCTTCCCTTCCTGAATCATCTGCAAAAACGCGGTGATGGTTGCCGTATCATC
>NZ_JBQDYE010000176.1:0-538 GCF_052044155.1 Salinisphaera sp. SWV1 | reverse complement strand
GATCTATAATCCATAATAAACTGCCCGGCTTCAAACGCACTGCTGCGGTGCTCACTGGTGACACCGACAAAAACGATTTCATCGCCCGGCCATAATTCCCCGATGCGGTGAATCACCGTGACGCGCCCCAGCGGCCAGCGGTTACGCGCTTCATCGACAATTTCTGCCAGTGCTTTTTCAGTCATCCCCGGATAGTGTTCGAGGGTTAATGCTTTGACGCTGTCGCCAAGGTTATGGTTGCGCACCTTACCGGTAAAGGTGACTACCGCACCGTCTTCATCACGCTCCGCCAGCCACGGATACTCTTCTCCTACGCTGAATGGCTGCGGGCCGACAACAATTTTGGTTTCTGCCATCTTAACCTCCGGTTACCGGCGGGAAGAAAGCCACTTCGTCGCCGTCAGTCAGCGGATGGCCAAAACTCACCAGCGTCTGGTTGACGGCAGCCAGCAATTTGCCATCTTCCAGCGCCAGCGCCCAGCGATCGCTCTGCGCAGCCAGATGTTGGCGTAACGCTTCAACGGTTGGGAAATCCGCA
>NZ_JBQDYE010000175.1:0-539 GCF_052044155.1 Salinisphaera sp. SWV1 | reverse complement strand
AGATTATGGTCAACACCGAATGCGACCCCTTTCATCGCCGAGACGGCACCATCTTTCAGGCTAAAATCAGTTTGTAAAATCAAAGCGTTATCCGCATAAGCGGATGATGATCCCAGACACGTTAATAAAAATAACGTTGCGAGCGTTTTTTTCATTTTTGTTTCCCTTCATTTATCTGATGATTTTCCAGCTGTGTAGCCAGCCCCAGTTTGTCTGGCCTCCTCGAGTGTACAATGCTTAACCTTTCCGCTCGACGGAAATCATGGTGACAAAAGGATAGCGTTGCCACGGGATTGCCCCGCCTTTCATATACATATGTGAAATCGTGCCATCAAGATAAAGCAGCTGCTCAACGTTCAGTTTCGCTTTGGCATAACAGGCAAAATCATAAAAATTTGTCGCCTGCTGGCTCAACAAAAACACGGCATTCCCATGTTTATTAATCCCAACACCGTTACGAATTTTACGTGAGGCGACGTTGGGATGAATACGCGGATTAATTACACTGTTTTCCATCAACATTGGCCCTGACTGCACCG
>NZ_JBQDYE010000174.1:0-540 GCF_052044155.1 Salinisphaera sp. SWV1 | reverse complement strand
CCGTTGCCACGCTGATGCTCTCTCTTGGCGGTTACGCTGGATATAAATATCTGGTGGTCGCCGCGGCGGTTAGCGTCTGGTGGTTAGGTATGGCTCTGCGCGGTTATAAAGTTGCTGATGACAGAATCTGGGCGCGCAAGCTGTTCGGCTTCTCTATCATCGCCATCACTGCCCTCTCGGTGATGATGTCCGTTGATTTTATGGTACCGGACTCGCATACGCTGCTGGCTGCTGTGTGGTAACAAAACCTCTCTATTAAAAAGGTGCTACGGCACCTTTTTTATTGTCTGAGATCAGAGAAACGGCTAATAACCGTATGTCTTGACAGAGTGAGCAGATGAACATAAATTAATCATACGGTTGATAGCCGTATTATGTATGAGATCGACTCCCTACGATTTCATTCAGTTAATCAAAGAGGTCATAATGCCTGGAAAAACAGCCACTCTACCCGATGTCGATAAAACGCTGAAAAATGCGCGGGTCGCCACGCCGCTGACCGCGCTGCGCGGCTATGCCGAGAAACTCCGGGCGGACGTA
>NZ_JBQDYE010000173.1:0-544 GCF_052044155.1 Salinisphaera sp. SWV1 | reverse complement strand
GACGGTTGCGTTGCCAATATGCGGTGTTAAAACAACATTATTTAATTTGCCTAACTCGGGACCAATTTTAGGTTCAAACTCAAATACATCAAGAGCAGCACCCGCGATAATACCTGTTTTCAGCGCATTAATAAGTGCAACTTCTTCTACAACAGGTCCTCTAGCAGCATTAATCAAAAATGCACTCGACTTCATCGTTTTTAGTGTTGTTTCGTTCAACAGATGCTTCAAGTTCGGGTTGTATGCGGCGTGAATAGTCACAACATCGCTACGTTTAATAATTCTTCTTAACTCACGAACTCGGCATTCCATTCTTTCGCCACTTCTTTCGGATGGTGTCCGGAATATATGATTTTCATTCCAAAAGCGGCTGCACGTTTTGCCACGGCTTGACCAATTCTTCCTAAACCAATAATTCCCAATGTTTTACCCCTTAGTTCTGTACCTAAAAAGAACGTTGGCGCCCAGCCTTTAAATTGCTCTGGTGTTTCACGACACAAACGGTCACCTTCTGAAATTCTCCGAGCCACCGCCAAAATTAGTC
>NZ_JBQDYE010000172.1:0-545 GCF_052044155.1 Salinisphaera sp. SWV1 | reverse complement strand
GCTAAGTACCGAGAGTCTTTATCCATTCCGCCGTCAAATCAGCGCAAGCAGCTGGTTTGACCCAACCGATAAGGAAGACACTATGCAGCTCAACATTACCGGAAATAACGTCGAGATCACCGAGGCACTGCGCGAATTTGTTACAGCCAAATTTGCCAAACTTGAGCAATATTTTGACCGAATCAACCAGGTCTATGTTGTTCTGAAAGTGGAGAAAGTCACCCACACCTCAGATGCAACACTGCATGTAAACGGTGGTGAAATTCATGCCAGCGCGGAAGGTCAGGACATGTACGCTGCCATTGATGGCTTAATTGATAAGCTGGCACGCCAGTTGACCAAACATAAAGGTAAACTGAAACAACACTAATTGTCCGGGCAATTAGCATGTGCATGGCGGCCTGTTGGGCGGCACAACGGGCCATTTGTACGGTTAATGCTCCGAGCCTGTTCCACTGTTTGAGTGGGCAGGTTCTTAGGTGAAATTATGACAAATAATGATACAACTCTACAGCTTAGCAGTGTTCTTAACAGGGAATGTACGC
>NZ_JBQDYE010000171.1:0-549 GCF_052044155.1 Salinisphaera sp. SWV1 | reverse complement strand
TCTCGACACATGTTCGAGACTCTCCAGGACTTGAACATGCAAGAACACCTACTGCATTTTCCCCAGAGGTAACAATGTTCGTTTTATCTGTGGTTTCAAGACGGGTGTTATTTACCATCTTTTCAGAATCATTAACCTGGCTTAAAAGTCCCGCTGAATATGCCCCACCCGGCTCGACTGGATTATCACCATTCATAAAGATGGTGCCACCAAATTCACTGACTACTGCGCTGGCTGTTATCCCTCTATTTTCTTTGTCAGATACGCTTCCAGAGGTCTTAATATCGCTATCGCTTATATATAATACTTTGTTTTGACTATCAACAGAAATACCATAAGATCCATCACCACTAGTCATCACACTGGCATTATTTATATATCCAGTTACACCGTCATCCACTTTCACAGCATGGCTTTCGTCTTCAGTGGTTAGATACTCTCCATTACTTATCGGATTATTATCTTTGATTTCAATCGGCGATTCTTCATCAGTCATATAGGAAATTATACTATAATCATCCAACAATTGTGTTGCATATGCATTACCCA
>NZ_JBQDYE010000170.1:0-550 GCF_052044155.1 Salinisphaera sp. SWV1 | reverse complement strand
GTCAATTTTATTGGCAATAAAATAATCAGCGGCAGCGTTACCCAGTTTTTTACCAAATTCCAGCGGATCGCCGACCAGATACGCCGAGACATATTTATCGACCCCCTTTTGATTAATACAGGTGTTGTAGCAAATCACCGGAATGCCCGCTTCACTGGCGCGACGAACGGTACGGCTACTGCCATTTTCAGACACTGCCGATAAAATAATGGCATCGACATTACGCGCCACGAGGGTATCAACAAAGGTACTTTCTTTCGAAATATCACCCTGGGCGTTAGTTTCAATTAACTGTACCTGTACTGAAGAATCTTTTGCCGCATCCTGAACGCCCTGACGCACTCCAGCGTAATATCCCTGGGTATCAAGGTATATTGCACCAATGGTCATTTCTTTATCCGCAGCCCTGGCAAATAGTGCGCTACCTAATAGCGTAGCCATTAATAATAGATTACGGGTTGTTCTCATTTTTTTAGGCATAGTGCCTCCTGTAGGGTTTTTATTAACAACGGCTTATTCTAATTATTTTGTGATGAGCGGCAGCGCATGC
>NZ_JBQDYE010000169.1:0-553 GCF_052044155.1 Salinisphaera sp. SWV1 | reverse complement strand
CTACAGGTGATCAAAATTTAACCTTTGGAATAACTAAAAAGATAAAAAAGGACGCCAGGTGAGTATTCAAAGTTTGCTTGATTATATTTCAGTGACCCCTGATATACGACAACAAGGAAAGGTTAAACATAAATTATCTGCTATTTTGTTTCTCACCGTATGTGCAGTAATTGCAGGTGCCGATGAGTGGCAGGAAATTGAAGATTTTGGACATGAAAGACTTGAATGGCTAAAGAAATATGGTGATTTTGATAATGGCATTCCGGTCGATGACACCATTGCACGCGTTGTGAGTAACATTGACAGTTTGGCCTTTGAAAAGATGTTTATTGAATGGATGCAGGAGTGCCATGAAATCACTGATGGTGAAATTATAGCAATAGATGGAAAGACCATAAGAGGCCCCTTTGATAAGGGAAAAAGAAAAGGAGCAATCCATATGGTGAGTGCATTCTCGAACGAAAATGGTGTTGTACTGGGGCAGGTGAAAACGGAAGCCAAAAGTAATGAGATTACAGCCATTCCAGAGTTGCTTAACCTACTGTATTTAATG
>NZ_JBQDYE010000168.1:0-556 GCF_052044155.1 Salinisphaera sp. SWV1 | reverse complement strand
TGCCAAACGTGTTTACCGGATCATGCGCCAGAATGCGCTGTTGCTTGAGCGAAAACCTGCTGTACCGCCATCGAAACGGGCACATACAGGCAGAGTGGCCGTGAAAGAAAGCAATCAGCGATGGTGCTCTGACGGGTTCGAGTTCTGCTGTGATAACGGAGAGAGACTGCGTGTCACGTTCGCGCTGGACTGCTGTGATCGTGAGGCACTGCACTGGGCGGTCACTACCGGCGGCTTCAACAGTGAAACAGTACAGGACGTCATGCTGGGAGCGGTGGAACGCCGCTTCGGCAACGATCTTCCGTCGTCTCCAGTGGAGTGGCTGACGGATAATGGTTCATGCTACCGGGCTAATGAAACACGCCAGTTCGCCCGGATGTTGGGACTTGAACCGAAGAACACGGCGGTGCGGAGTCCGGAGAGTAACGGAATAGCAGAGAGCTTCGTGAAAACGATAAAGCGTGACTACATCAGTATCATGCCCAAACCAGACGGGTTAACGGCAGCAAAGAACCTTGCAGAGGCGTTCGAGCATTATAACGAATGGCATCCGCAT
>NZ_JBQDYE010000167.1:0-556 GCF_052044155.1 Salinisphaera sp. SWV1 | reverse complement strand
TACCGGTGATGTGGTACTGCAAAGCGCGCGCAGCGTGGCGGTCGAGGTGATGCTGGGTATCGATCCGGCGCAAAAAGATCCACTAACGCCGTATCTGGTCAATGTGAAACAAACAGACCTCGAGCCGGGGAAATATAATGTCATCCTCGGTGAACAGCTTGCCTCACAGCTAGGCGTTAATCGCGGTGATCAAATCCGCGTGATGGTGCCATCTGCCAGCCAGTTCACGCCGATGGGGCGTATTCCAAGTCAGCGCCTGTTCAATGTGATTGGCACTTTCGCCGCCAACAGTGAAGTCGATGGCTATGAAATGCTGGTGAATATTGGGGATGCCTCACGCCTGATGCGTTATCCGGCAGGCAATATTACCGGCTGGCGTTTGTGGCTGGATGAGCCGCTGAAAGTTGACTCTTTAAGTCAGCAAAAACTGCCTGAAGGCAGCAAATGGCAGGACTGGCGTGACCGTAAAGGCGAGCTGTTCCAGGCCGTACGCATGGAAAAAAATATGATGGGCTTACTGCTGAGCCTGATTGTCGCCGTTGCGGCGTTTAACATT
>NZ_JBQDYE010000166.1:0-558 GCF_052044155.1 Salinisphaera sp. SWV1 | reverse complement strand
TCGATCAGGTCGCGCATGCGACTTTGCACGCGCGCCGCGCTTTCCCGCTTGCGCCGATGCAGGGATTCAACGCCCAGGCCCAGCACGTCCGCGAGCTGCGTCTTGTTCACATAAAGCTGCCGCGCAATCACGCTCGACTCGATCAAGCCATCGCCCACTGGGCGCAGGAGCTCGGTCTTTTGACTGGTCGTAGCCGTCATCGGATGCCACCTATCTGGGCCGTATGTACATACTAATCACATGACACGTGGGCCGCTGCTGCCCCTCGCCTACATGGACAGCTCGGCCCGCTCCAGGCTGCTCGACGTCCTCGAGCCCTCAGGCGCTCGAAATCCGAGGTTTCCAGGGTGCATGCGACACACGCCGTTTGATCGGCGACCGATTCCCGCCGCAACGTCGGGGCTATCGGGACCGGCCACGGCGACAGCGTGGGGTTCCGGCATCGCATCGACCGCTCGGGCGATGGCTATTGACCGGATCGGGGGCCTTGCTCTGATCTGCCGGTGTCGCTGGCTTCGGCATCGGGCATCACCAGCTGGGTCGAACCGCTGGGTCGAT
>NZ_JBQDYE010000165.1:0-559 GCF_052044155.1 Salinisphaera sp. SWV1 | reverse complement strand
GAAAGTGTTTATCGCGCTACACGGTCGCGGCGGTGAAGATGGTACGCTGCAGGGCATGCTCGAGCTGATGGGCTTGCCTTATACCGGCAGCGGAGTGATGGCATCTGCGCTTTCAATGGATAAACTACGCAGCAAACTGCTGTGGCAAGGTGCCGGTTTACCGGTCGCGCCGTGGGTAGCGTTAACCCGCGCAGAGTTTGAAAAAGGCCTGAGCGATAAGCAGTTAGCAGAAATTTCTGCTCTGGGTTTGCCGGTTATCGTTAAGCCGAGCCGCGAAGGTTCCAGTGTGGGAATGTCAAAAGTAGTAGCAGAAAATGCTCTACAAGATGCATTAAGATTGGCATTTCAGCACGATGAAGAAGTATTGATTGAAAAATGGCTAAGTGGGCCGGAGTTCACGGTTGCGATACTCGATGAAGAAATTTTACCGTCAATACGTATTCAACCGTCCGGAACCTTCTATGATTATGAGGCGAAGTATCTCTCTGATGAGACACAGTATTTCTGCCCCGCAGGTCTGGAAGCGTCACAAGAGGCCAATTTGCAGGCATTAGTGCTG
>NZ_JBQDYE010000164.1:0-564 GCF_052044155.1 Salinisphaera sp. SWV1 | reverse complement strand
TATTCAGAGTAAAAGTCTATTCTGTGATAAATGGCGCTGATTCATAGCTTAAAAAATACCCTTGTCAATCAACCCATTGCCGTCGTACTTTTGATTGTTCTTATTTACGCTTCCTTTTTCCGCACCCTAATCGTGACAGCATCTCCAGACCTGTTTAAATATCCAGTATTGAGGCAAGTGTATTTTTTCACCACGCCAGGCTTTCTTAACTTTCCATTTTTTGCGGCATCATTAAAGAACAGATACCCGTTATCTTAATATCCGCCACAGAATTGCTCTATCATAGAAACCGCAGAAGACGTCTGATACTTCTGTCAGGTCATCGTAACTCGTCCAGGTCAGCGGTTTTGATTACGGATTGATGATGAAATGAGCATAAGTGTTGTACGGTTGGATTATCAGGATGTGCTATGAATATGATGCGTATTTTTTATATCGGATTGTCAGGTGTGGGGATGATGTTCTCATCAATGGCGTCTGGAAATGACGCTGGCGGGCTTCAATCTCCTGCGTGTGGCGTTGTTTGCGACCCGTATATTTGTGTGAGTTCAGATGGCATTTCCC
>NZ_JBQDYE010000163.1:0-565 GCF_052044155.1 Salinisphaera sp. SWV1 | reverse complement strand
TAACGGGCAAGGCGTTGCTAAACGGGCTGGGCAATTTCGTACAGCGAGGTGCTTTCCAGTGCTCTGGCACCGAATTCGATCAGTTTGGCACCCAGTTGGTAGCCCTGCGTTGGGACATGGCGCAGGTAGCGTTGTTCCACCAGAACGGTGACTAAACGATGGGTTGTGCTCCGGGTCGTGCCGGTGAACTCGCCGATACTTTTTAGGTCATGGCAGCCGTTATAAACAGCATTAAGAACCGCCAGTCCACGTAATAACGTTTGTGCGCCTGCGGTGGTTGAAGAGGTTCCTGCCATACGTTTCTCCTGATGATATTGCTGAAGTGTTCCACATAATGACGTGGGGAAAAGGTGATATATCCCACAATATAAACTCCATCTCATATTGTGGGATAAAATAATGAAAATTAACGATCGTTTTGCGTAGCGCCTCGCAGGAAACTTCTTTCAAACTGGACGTTTGTACAGCACAATTCTATTTTGTGCGGGTAAGTTGTTGCGTCAGGAGGCGTTGTGGATTTCTCAATCATGGTTTACGCAGTTATTGCATTGGTGGGTGTGGCAAT
>NZ_JBQDYE010000162.1:0-565 GCF_052044155.1 Salinisphaera sp. SWV1 | reverse complement strand
CTGGCAGGTAACGCTTTATTGCGCGGATGAAGCCCCCGCGCTGGGTGCTTCCGGCAATCGCCAGGGGGCGTTGTATCCGTTATTAAGCAAACACGATGAGGCGCTAAACCGCTTTTTCTCTAATGCGTTTACTTTTGCTCGTCGGTTTTACGACCAATTACCCGTTAAATTTGATCATGACTGGTGCGGCGTCACGCAGTTAGGCTGGGATGAGAAAAGCCAGCATAAAATCGCACAGATGTTGTCAATGGATTTACCCGCAGAACTGGCTGTAGCCGTTGAGGCAAATGCGGTTGAACAAATTACGGGCGTTGCGACAAATTGCAGCGGCATTACTTATCCGCAAGGTGGTTGGCTGTGCCCAGCAGAACTGACCCGTAATGTGCTGGAACTGGCGCAACAGCAGGGTTTGCAGATTTATTATCAATATCAGTTACAGAATTTTTCCCGTAAGGATGACTGTTGGTTGTTGAATTTTGCAGGAGATCAGCAAGCAACACACAGCGTAGTGGTACTGGCGAACGGGCATCAAATCAGCCGTTTCAGCCAAACGTCGACTCTCCCG
>NZ_JBQDYE010000161.1:0-565 GCF_052044155.1 Salinisphaera sp. SWV1 | reverse complement strand
CTTAGCGGCCCCGGTCCGCTTTCTCTACTGCGTCGTCAGGTGAATGGAGTCGCTTAAGCAATCAATGTCGGATGCGGCGCGGGCGCCTTATCCGACCAACATATCAGGACGGAATGATCGCAATGAACATGCCAATGACAGAAAGAATAAAAGCAGGCAAGCTATTTACCGATATGTGCGAAGGCTTACCGGAAAAAAAACTTCGTGGGAAAACGTTAATGTATGAGTTTAATCACTCGCATCCATCAGAAGTTGAAAAAAGAGAAAGCCTGATTAAAGAAATGTTTGCCACGGTAGGGGAAAACGCCTGGGTAGAACCGCCTGTCTATTTCTCTTACGGTTCCAACATCCATATAGTCCGCAATTTTTATGCAAATTTCAATTTAACCATTGTCGATGACTACACGGTAACAATCGGTGATAACGTACTGATTGCACCCAACGTTACTCTTTCCGTTACGGGACACCCTGTACACCATGAATTGAGAAAAAACGGCGAGATGTACTCTTTTCCGATAACGATTGGCAATAACGTCTGGATCGGAAGTCATGTGGTTATTAATCC
>NZ_JBQDYE010000160.1:0-572 GCF_052044155.1 Salinisphaera sp. SWV1 | reverse complement strand
ATCATGAGTTTCAGTCATTGCCGGGGAGGTCAGCATGGCGCTGATACGCTCTGCGTGCGTATTGCCGGAACGTACGGTCTTGACCAGATTCTCAATGGGTTCAACATCAGACAATAACGTCGCCGTAGGGCACATGAGCAGTTCTACTGCCTGGGAATACCAGGAGCGTGACACCATGAAAACCCAGTGAATTTCCCGATATTGTGAGATTAAAGAATAATAATGTTCACAAACAGAACGTGGATCTTCACTTTCACCGGCTAAATCAGCAATGACTAATCCGGAACGACGTAATTGTAATAAGGTAAGGTCCTCCGCAGAGGCGCTGGATATTATTTCATATTCAGGGAAGTGAGTCCTCATGACCTCTTTTAACCCTGCTTGCATAACAGGTATTTTACTGATAACAATTCCATTTTTGCAGCATCCTGGCAACATATTTCCTCCACATCCACTGTCTAAAAATTATGATGGTTTATTCAGGATATTCATTCCTTAAATGTTTCCAGCAAATTAATAGATTAAGCGAATAAATTATCCTTAGCATTCACTTTCATATCAGCATACTAGAT
>NZ_JBQDYE010000159.1:0-575 GCF_052044155.1 Salinisphaera sp. SWV1 | reverse complement strand
GGAACAGGGTACGCTGCCCGTAGTGAAAACTTTGCATCAGCTGCGTCAGTGCCAGACGCATATCATTAAATGCCTGTGGCCCACTGTTGAGAGGTTGCAGGCAATCCACCAGCACAATCTGGCGGTCAAAGCGCAGAAAATGATTCTTATAGAACCCCTTCACCACCTTCTCGCAGTAATAATTAAAGCGCTCGCGCAGCATTCCGGCATTGGTATGCTTATCGGCCTGCGCCAGTTTGGACTCGCCCCAGGTATCGACATCCGGCCACGGGAAGAATTGCAGCGCGGGCGCACCTGCCATATCTCCCGGCAAGACAAAGCGCCCAGGCTGAATAAAGTGCAGCCCCTGCTGTTTACAGTGGTGGAGATAATCGGTCCACGCGGCGGCAATGTCCGCCAGCCGGTTTTCGTCGGCAGGCGCTAGCGGGTCCAGCCCTTCGCTCATCATTCGCCATTTCGCTGACCATTCTCCGCGCTGACCATTGAGTAAGCCCGTCATCTGGCGCGACCAGCTTAAATAGTCCTGCGCCAGCATCGGCAGGTCGAGCAACCATTCGCCGGGATAATACACAATT
>NZ_JBQDYE010000158.1:0-575 GCF_052044155.1 Salinisphaera sp. SWV1 | reverse complement strand
CCGCTCTGGACTTGATCGAGCGCGCCTTTCACGTAGGACTGCACGTCCTCGAAGGTGATGCGGCCCTTGTGGCCCGAGCCTTCGATACGGCCGAGGTCGGCGCCGAGCTCACGAGCATACTTGCGCACACTGGGCGAGGCATGGGCCTTGCCGAAGCGGTCTTCATCCACCGACTTGAGCTGGGACGGGTCGCCGCCGCGAGTGCCGGCATCGTGCGGCTTGTCGTCCTTGTGCGCGGTGCCCGAACGCGACGTCGACGGCTCTTCGCTGTCCTTGTCGTCGCGCTGTTTTTTGGTTGGGTCGCCGCCCGATTGTGGCTGGCTCTTGGCACCCGAGGATTGGCCGCCGCCGCTGGATTCGAGCAGCGCGATGACGTCGCCTTCGGAGACGGTGCTGCCTTCGGCGACCTTCAGCTCGGCGATCTTTCCGGCTGCGGTGGAGGGGACTTCCAGCGTGGCCTTGTCGGATTCCAGCGTAATCAGCGGCTGTTCCTTTTCAACCGTGTCGCCCTCGGCTACCAGCACTTCGATGACTTCGACCGAATCGAAGTCGCCGATGTCCGGCACCTTCACCTC
>NZ_JBQDYE010000157.1:0-577 GCF_052044155.1 Salinisphaera sp. SWV1 | reverse complement strand
CAGGGCTGGCAATATCAGATGGCGCATTATCAGAACCGGCTTAAGGAGGCTGGTCTGAAACAGAGCATGTCAAGGAAGGGGAACTGTCATGACAATGCGGTGATGGAAAGCTTCTTCGGCACGCTGAAATCTGAGTGTTTTTACCTGATGGAACACAAGAATATCAGCGAGTTGCGCATGGCTATCGATAATTACATCCACTATTACAACCATGAAAGAATAAAACAGAAACTGAAAGGCCTGAGTCCGGTAGAGTACCGGACCCAGGCCCTGATAGCCGCTTAATATAAACCGTCCAACATTATGGGGTCAGTTCACATGTCGGCGGCTTTCTGACTTACAAACTAACAGATTACATCAGCGGCATTGCCAAACGCACAATACTAATCAGCGGTTGTGGCCATACACCCAGCACCAGTACCAACAGTGCAGAAATCAGCACCACGATCCCGCCCGCGCTGTACTGCCAGTTTGATGGTGCATGGCGACCCGGTTGTTCCGGGGCGTGCAGGTACAGGCTCACCGCCACGCGCAGGTAGTAGTACAGGCCGATGGCGCTGCCCAGCACCAGGGCGCC
>NZ_JBQDYE010000156.1:0-577 GCF_052044155.1 Salinisphaera sp. SWV1 | reverse complement strand
ACATTCATTAATTCAACATATTCAGCGATGATCGGCGAATCAAACCAACATTCGCCCTCTTCGGTCACCAGCACCGGCACTTTTCCTAACGGGTTAAATTGCGCCACGCCGTTGTCCGCGTTATAGGGCAGTTCATTAATAAATTCGAAAGTTATGCCCTTTTCTAACAACAGAATAGAAAGTTTGCGTACAAACGGGCTGGTGTAGCTACCGACGAGTTTCATGCCGAGTCCTTTGTGCGAGGAAAAATATCAGTATGGCCTGGTGATGGGAAAAAGGGCAGAAAATGTTGATGGTTTGTTACTTCCAAATAAATCACATATTTATCTTGGTGATATAAATATTTTCCTAATTGTTTCTATCTGATGGATATCTCACTTAAGGCTTTCTTATAAATCTGTAGGGTTTTGCCTGGAAGCAGACAAATAACCCGATAAAACAAGGATGAGCAGATGAGCGGAAAACCGGCAGCGCGTCAGGGCGACATGACGCAGTATGGCGGTAGCATTGTTCAGGGTTCAGCCGGGGTGCGCATTGGTGCCCCCACCGGCGTGGCCTGTTCGGTGTGCCCCGGCGG
>NZ_JBQDYE010000155.1:0-577 GCF_052044155.1 Salinisphaera sp. SWV1 | reverse complement strand
CAATACATCAATCTTTTTTTTAATGATTCGTGGACTAGCGAGATCTACACATAGTGGCACCCCCTTGCCTACTCGATGCACTTCCGATCCTCGGGCTTACGCACAATGAGCCGTGGTTTTTTCTATTGAGCATGTCGGCGTGGCTTGGCTTTTGTACCTGGGCCTGTGCGCACTTCACGAATAACGTCGCGTATGCATTTCAACTGGCGGGCTACACGGCTGCCATCATCGCCTTTCCGATGGTTAATATTACTGAGGCCAGCCAGCTGTGGGATATCGCTCAGGCGCGCGTTTGCGAGGTGATTGTCGGCATTTTGTGCGGCGGCATGATGATGATGATCCTGCCTAGCAGTTCCGATGCTACAGCCCATTTAACCGCATTGAAAAACATGCCCGGCCGACTACTTGAACATGCCAGTTTACTCTGGCAGCCTGAAACAACCGATGCCATTCGTGCAGCACATGAAGGGGTGATTGGGCAGATACTGACCATGAATTTGCTGCGTATCCAGGCTTTCTGGAGCCACTATCGTTTTCGCCAGCAAAACGCGCGCCTTAATGCGCTGCTCCACCAGCA
>NZ_JBQDYE010000154.1:0-579 GCF_052044155.1 Salinisphaera sp. SWV1 | reverse complement strand
AGAAGGAGGGCATCTCCTCTTCGCTAAACAGATGAGGATTAAATAAGCCTTCCGGTGGTGCTTTCTCAAAGCGAGTTAGCAGTTTAGAAAACAGCGGTCCTGCGACAATAACTGTCGGAATGGTAATGATAAATCCATACAGTAAAGTCGTTCCGAGATTAGCCTCAAAGATAGTCGCGTTGGCAGTAGGCCCTGGATGTGGCGGCAGAAAACAGTGGGTTACAGAGAGCGCTGCTACCATTGGTACGCCAACATACAACAGGGGTAATCCTGATGATGCTACGATGGTAAATACCAACGGCAACAGCAGGACAAAACCCACTTCAAAAAACATGGCGAGGCCCACAACCAGACCGGTGATCACTAGCGCCCATTGCACGCGTTTTTTACCAAAAGTAGCAATCAGCGTAGTGGCGATACGTTGTGCCGCACCCGTATCAGAAATCAGCTTGCCTAACATGGCCCCGAAACCGAGGATCATTGCCAGCCCGCCGAGCGTGCTGCCGATACCATTTTGTATAGAGTGCAGGACGGCCTGTGCATCCATCCCTTCGGCAAATCCGACGACGGCAGCTACCA
>NZ_JBQDYE010000153.1:0-579 GCF_052044155.1 Salinisphaera sp. SWV1 | reverse complement strand
CTCCCAGCCACTCGTACGGCCCGTGCAGTACTTCAGCCACCGAATCGAGACCAAACAGCGCTGCGATAGCATCCAGAGTACGCATCATTAGCACCGCCCTCTCGTACGGTGAACTGGCGAACTCCAGTACTCGCTCTCCTCGAACCAGTTCATCAACATAGCGGGGCGACACGCCCAGGATAGCGGCAACGTCGTCTGCCGGGATCGAGCACTCCGGCATGGCGCGAACGAGCACGACACTGGCCGCCGCCGCCATCTCGTGAGGACTGGACGCTTCCGCGCCAAAAGTCGTTAAACCGTCCGGTGGGTGGCCTTCTCCTGTGTCCATCGCGCACTCCTTCCATCGAGCAGAGGATCGAGCGGCCAATACGCCTTGCTTCTATCGACACGATACCGCAACCCGAGCGAACACCCCATAGAGACTCACTAAACCTCGCAGCGAAATCGGCGTCTCCGACCGAAGCTGGGGTGAAATAACACAACGGCTGTAGTACTTCCCGAATCCAGCCGCTGTTGCCGCGAGCGTGCGCGCTTTTTGCCGTAAAGATCAGCATCAAAAATTCGAGCGTAAAACCGAAG
>NZ_JBQDYE010000152.1:0-584 GCF_052044155.1 Salinisphaera sp. SWV1 | reverse complement strand
CTGGCCTTCATCTACGGCGATTTGATCGTCATCCCGATGTTGCTGGTCTATCGCCAATACTACGGCACCCGACTCGCAGCGATTCTAGGCGCCATTCTGTATATCGCCATGGCGGTGACCGGCTTCGTCGTCGACCTCATTTTCTCCGTCGGCGGTTGGGCGCCCGATTCAAGCGCGGTCGACGTCGGATCGATGGAATTCTTCAGCCTGGATTACACATTCTGGCTGAATCTGATTTTTATCGGTGTCGGGCTCGGGCTCTGGGCTCTGTCCAGGCAAGCCAACGCCCAGTCCCACTGTACCCATCATCACTGATGAAAGCGGCCATGCCGGCGCCAACTATCCGACCGCCATACCTCGATCAAAACCCGAAGGGGGCATCATGAAAGACTCAACAACACATTACGGCCTCGTTAGCCGATTCTTGCACTGGCTGCTGGCGCTTCTGATCATCGCGCAGTTTTCGCTGGTCTTTGTTTTTACATGGATCGCTCCCGAGCACGGGGACGAGCACCATCACCATGAACATCAGGCCGCCAGCCTGCATGAGACGGTGATGATGCTCCATAAATCCGTTGGGGTGC
>NZ_JBQDYE010000151.1:0-584 GCF_052044155.1 Salinisphaera sp. SWV1 | reverse complement strand
GCACCCCAACGGATTTATGGAGCATCATCACCGTCTCATGCAGGCTGGCGGCCTGATGTTCATGGTGATGGTGCTCGCCCCCGTGCTCGGGGACGATCCATGTAAAAACAAAGACCAGCGAAAACTGCGCGATGATCAGAAGGGCCAGTAGCCAGTGCAAGAATCGGCTGACGAGTCCGTAATGTGTCGTTGAGTCTTTCATGATGCCCTTTTTAGGTTTTGATCGAGGTATGGCGGTTGGGTTGGTGGTGCCGGCATGGCCGCCTCCATCAGTGATGATGGGCACAGTGGGACTGGGCGTTGGCTTGCCTGGACAGAGCCCAGAGCCCCAGCCCGACACCGATGAAAATCAGATTCAGCCAAAATGTGTAATCCAGGCTGAAGAATTCCATTGATCCGACGTCGACCGTGCTTGAATCGGGCGCCCATCCGCCGACGGAGAAAATGAGATCGACGACGAAGCCGGTCACCGCCATGGCGATATACAGAATGACGCCTAGAATTGCCGCGAGTCGGGTGCCGTAGTATTGGCGATAGACCAGCAACATCGGGATGACGATCAAATCGCCGTAGATGAAGGCCAG
>NZ_JBQDYE010000150.1:0-584 GCF_052044155.1 Salinisphaera sp. SWV1 | reverse complement strand
CTGGCCTGAGCCGGGCCAACACGCCCGTCATTTGACCTTCATTGACTCGATTCCGAGCGGACCGGGTCAGATGCCTTACGTTTGGCGGCCGCCGTCGCGCCGGCCAACGGCCGTTCAACAGTGCTTTCGAGGGCCTTGGCCATGCCGATGGTTCGAATATCGGCGATCAAACGAGCCTGAATTTCGATGCCAGACCATCAAACCCAATTTGTTGTTGCCTTCGCTCGGCTTTATGAAAAGTGCAGGCTAGATCAAAAGTCAGTAAATCCATGAATCCGTGACTCAGGTATGCAGTCAGCCGATCGCAGGTGGATTGTGCTGAGGGACTCGCCGTTTTTGGATCGGTTGGAACGGATCGAAGACGAGTTATCACGGTGGGTCCGTATGAAAGCAGCATGCCAGCGTCAACGATAATCAACCCCAATCCGTTCAGCAAAGGTGCTGCGAATTCGGCGCTCAGCCATGGATCAAAACGAAATCCGGTAAAGGGTCGTTTCTGGACGGATACTAAACAGAGCCGCCCACCTTGGCTGCCAGCAAGCGGGCCATTTCATCTGCCGGCAAGGGTCGGCTGAACCAGTACC
>NZ_JBQDYE010000149.1:0-585 GCF_052044155.1 Salinisphaera sp. SWV1 | reverse complement strand
ACAATCAAATGTTCATCGGCTTCTATAACGAAATCGATACGGATTAGTGTGTTACTCGTCTTCATCCTCAAAACGCGCCACGATTCGCTCGCCGGAGTGGTTGGCGCGCAGCTCTTCTGCCACCAGCGCGATTGCCTGGCCGCTGCTCATCCCTTGTGCCATCAGTTCCTGGATCCGCTCGACAGCTTTTTGCTGCTGTTCATGGGTGAGTGAAGGTAAACCTGCAAACATTGTTAACTCCTGCTAAATTGTTGGCGCTAATTATTTCATGCTACCCGGCACATAGCCAGTAGAGTCAGGACTGATGAAGACGTTATCTCCCGCTGTGATTACTTTACCCTGGCGTCAGGACGCCGCTGAATTTTATTTCTCCCGCTTAAGCCACCTGCCGTGGGCGATGCTTTTACACTCCGGCTATGCCGATCATCCGTATAGCCGCTTTGATATTGTGGTCGCCGATCCGATTTGCACTTCAACCACTTTCGGTAAAGAAACCGTTGTTAGTGAAAGCGAAAAACGCACAACGACCACTGATGACCCGCTACAGGTGCTCCAGCAGGTGCTGGATCGCGCAGACATTCGCCC
>NZ_JBQDYE010000148.1:0-587 GCF_052044155.1 Salinisphaera sp. SWV1 | reverse complement strand
GCCGATAGTGCCAGATGCGACGCTCATTCAACTACAATCCCAGTGCCGTACCCACCAACAACCAGATATTCAGCGCCACTACCAGCACCACAATCACCCAGCCTGTCTGTTTTACGCGTTTGCTGTTCACCAGATCGCCCATCAACTTGCTGTCACTGGTGAAAATCAGCAGTGGAACCAGCGCCAGGGCGATACCAAAACTTAACAGCACCTGACTCATAACCAGAATCCGTGTCGGATCTAATCCCATCAGAATGACAATCCGCCACTGATCTGACGATAAATCCGCATACATCAGCCCTGCAATCAGCAATCCCGGCAGCAACACTCCCCAGCCACTGCCCAGCGTACGTTGCAACATGATTTCATCTCTCTCATTGATAATGATAACCAATATCATATGATAATTTTTATCATTTGCAAGCCAGATAAATCCCTTGCTATCGGGTAAACCTATCGCTAGGATTAGCAATCATTATCATTTAGATTACTATCCCGATTATGGCCTATCGTTCCGCACCGCTCTATGAAGATGTCATCTGGCGAACGCATCTCCAGCCGCAGGATCCCACGCTTGCGCAAGCCGT
>NZ_JBQDYE010000147.1:0-588 GCF_052044155.1 Salinisphaera sp. SWV1 | reverse complement strand
TGAAAAGTAATAGTACAGAATAAATTCTGTTCATCATTGAGAGCAACTTTTATGCCAGTTGGAATTTCATCTACGCGAATAAAAAGGCGACTACCCTGGCCAACGACTCCAATATTGTTTTCCTGGAGATCCAGTACGTCATAGCCAAAGGTTAATGGCGAACCATCGGGACGCAGTGCCTGTATATACCAAGGCTTACGTTGGTCAGTTGTAAACTGCACATAAGAAACTGCTCCACGGTAAGGCGCAATAATTTGACGATTGCCCTGCAATTCTGTTTCACTTTCACTGTTTGCTATATCAAGTACCAGATGGTTTTCACGATGAGGTATAATCGGGTCGTAAACAACCTGGCCTTTGCTGTTTGTTCGGTTGTATTTTTGTCCATTAATATGCGCGCCTTCTAATCCAGGCGCATCCAGAATTGCAAATGTATCGGATAACTGGTTAGTGATATTAATACCACCGGACCAGACAACTAATCCACTACTAATACTTCCACCACTTTGCCAGGCGTTTTTAGAATGACTATAGCTGCCATCTATTATGGCGATGGGAGTTCTCCAGCTTAAATTCGTACCAAGAGAT
>NZ_JBQDYE010000146.1:0-594 GCF_052044155.1 Salinisphaera sp. SWV1 | reverse complement strand
CGCTGAGAAAAAGCGAGGCGGCACTGCTCTTTAACAATTTATCAGACAATCTGTGTGGGCACTCGAAGATACGGATTCTTAACGTCGCAAGACGAAAAATGAATACCAAGTCTCAAGAGTGAACACGTAATTCATTACGAAGTTTAATTCTTTGAGCATCAAACTTTTAAATTGAAGAGTTTGATCATGGCTCAGATTGAACGCTGGCGGCAGGCCTAACACATGCAAGTCGAACGGTAACAGGAAACAGCTTGCTGTTTCGCTGACGAGTGGCGGACGGGTGAGTAATGTCTGGGAAACTGCCTGATGGAGGGGGATAACTACTGGAAACGGTAGCTAATACCGCATAACGTCGCAAGACCAAAGAGGGGGACCTTCGGGCCTCTTGCCATCGGATGTGCCCAGATGGGATTAGCTAGTAGGTGGGGTAACGGCTCACCTAGGCGACGATCCCTAGCTGGTCTGAGAGGATGACCAGCCACACTGGAACTGAGACACGGTCCAGACTCCTACGGGAGGCAGCAGTGGGGAATATTGGACAATGGGCGCAAGCCTGATCCAGCCATGCCGCGTGTATGAAGAACGCCTTCGGGT
>NZ_JBQDYE010000145.1:0-596 GCF_052044155.1 Salinisphaera sp. SWV1 | reverse complement strand
GGATATTGACCGATTTAAATTGGTTAATGATACCTACGGGCATTTAACCGGCGATGTAGTATTACGCACCCTGGCAACTTACTTAGCCAGTTGGACGCGTGATTACGAAACGGTTTATCGCTACGGGGGCGAAGAATTTATCATTATTGTTAAAGCGGCTAATGATGAAGACGCATGCCGTGCAGGTGTCAGAATTTGCCAGTTAGTCGATAACCATGCCATCACACATTCTGAAGGGCATATCAACATTACCGTGACAGCAGGTGTCAGTCGCGCATTTCCTGAAGAGCCTCTGGATGTGGTCATTGGAAGAGCAGACCGGGCAATGTATGAGGGTAAGCAAACCGGAAGAAATCGCTGCATGTTTATTGACGAACAAAATGTGATTAACCGAGTTTAAGCTCCGTTTAACATTCATTGAGAAAACTGATGCTACTGTGTCAACGATCCGTTATCAGTGCAGGAAAATGCCTGTTAGCGTAAAAGCAAAACACAAATCTATCCATGCAAGCATTCACCGCCGGTTTACTGGCGGTTTTTTTTCCCCGTCATAAAAATCAGGCCCCTTGTACACAACTGTAACAAGGGGCCGGTTA
>NZ_JBQDYE010000144.1:0-597 GCF_052044155.1 Salinisphaera sp. SWV1 | reverse complement strand
GCAGAATATCTGCCGAGGCGCTGCGCCCCGGTAAAGGTGCCGGAGAAAGTGACGCGGGCGGTGGCAGTTGACGACGCTGTTCCGCCCAGAATGCCGCATCACGCTGCCAGGCTTCGCTTTCGCGGTATTGCTGGTACTCTTCCACTACATCAGCGAAAGGCGTAAACGGCGAAGCAGGCGTTGGTTCGCCACGCAGCCATGTGCAGTAAATATTGGCGATCTGGCGGGTAATGGCCGGGAAACTAAAGCCATCGACCAGCAAATGGTGATAACGCTGATACCAGTACCAGCGGTTATCTGCCACCTGAATGAGCTGATGAAAGACCAGTGGTTTACCGCTATCGACGCGCAGATCTTGCTGCAAATCGGCCTGCATTAATGCCTGCGCAGTACCGTGCGGATCAATGTTGGTTCGCAGGTCGATAATTTCTGGCAGTTCGAACGCCAGCGCATCATCGACCCACTGCCAGACTTCGCCGTTATCTTCCGTAAAACGCATCCGCAGCGTATCTGCTTGCGCTAGTCCGGCAACCACCGCGCGGGCCAGTAATGGCGAATCAACCTCTCCGGTTAACTCAACGTAATGCGCCACGCTCC
>NZ_JBQDYE010000143.1:0-599 GCF_052044155.1 Salinisphaera sp. SWV1 | reverse complement strand
CCCTGCGAAGGGAATGTAGTTGTCGGTAGGTCAGTACCATTGACTGATACTGTACCGCTCATTATTTTGTCTTCTGCGCGAGTGAATTGTATTGTGGTACTCAGACCAGCTTGATGAACACCATTCAATACAGGGATCAGCGTTGCGATACCCTCTCCGCCTCCTGTAACAGTGGCTTTGTAATCACCGTTGATATTTAGACTGTAATCAATTGCGCTAATTTTTATATAGGGCACGTTAGTACCTGATTGCACAAATTCCATCCCTTCAGAAACTTTGATCGGATTGCCTGATATATCGTGCAGAACAAGACGTAATTCAGCACTATCGGTATAGTCCCCTTTCAGTGATGACCGATTGCTCTTAAGGACGGACTGCGAGGTGTCTGCCGGGCCAGCCACCAGCGTTATATCTACTGTTTGCATTCCACCAGCGGTCGTGACTGCGCTTACCGTGACGCTACCTGTCATCGCTCCTTTCACGCTTGTTGTCGCGATTCCGTTTTGATCGGTCACCGCTGTTAATGACGTTAATGTGGCAGAGCCGCTTTTTAAGGCGAAGTACACAGTGAGACCTTCGATCAGGTTACCACTGCCATC
>NZ_JBQDYE010000142.1:0-610 GCF_052044155.1 Salinisphaera sp. SWV1 | reverse complement strand
GAGCTGCATCAGGTGCTGACGCAAATCGGCAGCGGTGTATTCAGTCCGGAAGATCCGGGTCGCGATCGCGATCTGGTTGATTCGCTGATCAACTTCGGCGATCACCACCAGGTACTGGCGGATTATCGCAGCTATGTTCATTGTCAGGATAAAGTCGATGAACTCTACGAGCTTCAGGAAGAGTGGACCGCAAAAGCGATGCTGAACATTGCCAATATGGGCTACTTCTCTTCTGACCGTACTATCAAAGAGTACGCCGATCATATCTGGCATATTGATCCGGTGAGATTGTAATTTCACTAATAAATAGAACGGGGCCAAAGGGTCCCGTTTTTTTCGCCATCATTTCGGAAAAGTGTCCAGAAGGGGCAAGGGGACTCGGGGAGTATAATTTCGCCATTCAGAAAGAATGGAAAGAATAATGCAAAACAGAAAATGGATTTTGACCTCGCTGGTAATGACTTTTTTCGGCATCCCCATTCTGGCGCAGTTTTTGGCGGCGGTTATTGCCATGCTGGGTGTCGGACTTGCCGGTATTATTGAAGTTTGTAATATCTTTATCACGCCAACAATTTACCTTCTGCTCAACATTTTTATGCTGGCGCTGGGC
>NZ_JBQDYE010000141.1:0-611 GCF_052044155.1 Salinisphaera sp. SWV1 | reverse complement strand
TTTCTGGCGCGCCGGGCGACCCTTCGGGGCGAAGCCGAATGGCCGGCTATCCGCGAACGCGCTCGGGCGATCGCGCCCACCCTGGGCTTGGAACGCCAAGCCCGGCAACTCGATCAAATCATCAGCGGTCTGCAGGGGCCTTCTCCGGGCACCGAGCCTGTGACGCCGACGGTTCGCGAGCGAGCGCGACCGGAGCCGGTCGACCGTGTTCGTGTGGCCGATTTCGAAGCCCTCGCGATGGCGCTTAACCGCCTCGCAACGGCCAGGATCCCGCGCCTGTCATTTCACCAGACCGCCGATGCGAGAGCCTATTGGCGGCATGCGGCTTTTTTCGAGTCGTATTTCTCCAACCACATGGAAGGCATAGCGTTTGAAGTCGACGAAGCACGGGCCATTGTCTTCGACGCCGCAATCCCCGAATCCCGTCGCACCGACGCCCACGACCTTCTCGGGGTGTACAGCCTGGTGGAAGAGCCGTGGCAAGCCATGCGCACACCCCAGAGCGCAACTCAGTTCATCGACCAGCTCAAGCAATGGCATCGCGAGCTATTCAGTGCCCGGCCTGGCATACGCCCGGGGGCGTTCAAGATCCGGCCCAATCGCGTCGGCGC
>NZ_JBQDYE010000140.1:0-617 GCF_052044155.1 Salinisphaera sp. SWV1 | reverse complement strand
CCGCTCTGGACTTGATCGAGCGCGCCTTTCACGTAGGACTGCACGTCCTCGAAGGTGATGCGGCCCTTGTGGCCCGAACCTTCGATGCGACCGAGGTCGGCGCCGAGCTCACGGGCATACTTGCGCACGCTGGGCGAGGCATGGGCCTTGCCGAAGCGGTCTTCATCCACCGACTTGAGCTGGGACGGGTCGCCGCCGCGACGACCGGCATCGTGCGGCTCGTCGTCCTTGTGCGCGGTGCCCGAACGCGGCGTCGACGGCTCTTCGCTGCTTTTGTCGTCGCGCTGTTTTTGGGCCCGGTCGCTGCCCGACTTGGATTGCGACGAGCCGGCGGCCTGCCGATCGCCACCGGATTGCGGCTGGCTCTTGGCACCCGAGGATTGGCCGCCGCCGCTGGATTCGAGCAGCGCGATCACGTCGCCTTCGGAGACGGTGCTGCCTTCGGCGACCTTCAGTCCGGTGATTCGGCCGGCCGCCGTGGAGGGCACTTCCAGCGTGGCCTTGTCGGATTCCAGCGTGATCAGCGGCTGTTCCTTTTCGACCGTGTCGCCCTCGGCTACCAGCACTTCGATGACTTCGACCGAATCGAAGTCGCCGATGTCCGGCACCTTCACCTC
>NZ_JBQDYE010000139.1:0-618 GCF_052044155.1 Salinisphaera sp. SWV1 | reverse complement strand
CAGCAGTGCCGCACGCACGGCCTCAAGGTTAAAAGATTTATATCCAAGCTTAATGTCGTAATCCATCAACTGTTTCGCGCCAGGACTATAATAATAGGCGGGTAATTCTGCCGAAGGCGTGTGGCAATAGTCGCATCCTTTTTCGCGGAGAAAGCCTAAAACCTTATTATTTTCACTGACAGCAGATGCCTGAACATCGGCCTGTTTACTGCGTTTATTATCGTGGTACCACACATAACCAGATAACCCTAAATAGCAAATCGCGACGCCAGCCAGGCCGATCGCGGTAATACGTGAGACCATTTTCATTATTCTTCCCTCACGGTGGTGAGTTATTGTGACCCAGAAAATTTTCCAGAATGCTGCAAACGTCTCTGCGAGACAAAGCCATCATAAAAAACAGGGAGATACGCTTTTTGATAGGAATCAATCAATTACATGAATATAAACTATCAATAAGATAGCCTGTGCCTATTACCCAGATCAGGAATGGCATATCATGATTGCGGCGAGAGCAGGATTGAATGTTCTGAAAATGAAAAACAACACGAAATCCGTATTTTTATAAATTCCATGGATATTAGTGCGTTATATTTTTTGACAGGTTAATAAACGTGA
>NZ_JBQDYE010000138.1:0-622 GCF_052044155.1 Salinisphaera sp. SWV1 | reverse complement strand
GGCTTATGTGGTTCCGATTTACCCAGGATATTTAAAAATGGTGCACATTATTATCCAATAACGTTAGGCCATGAATTTAGCGGCTATATTGATGCGGTGGGATCCGGTGTTGATGATTTACACCCTGGCGATGCGGTTGCCTGTGTGCCGTTATTACCCTGTTTTACTTGTCCAGAGTGTCTGAAAGGGTTTTATTCCCAGTGCGCAAAATATGATTTTATTGGCTCGCGGCGTGATGGTGGATTTGCTGAATATATTGTCGTTAAGCGAAAAAATGTCTTTGCTCTACCCACGGATATGCCTATTGAGGATGGGGCTTTTATTGAGCCGATTACCGTTGGTCTGCATGCTTTTCATTTAGCGCAAGGTTGTGAGAATAAAAACGTTATTATTATTGGTGCCGGAACCATTGGCCTGCTGGCCATTCAGTGCGCTGTCGCGCTGGGAGCAAAGAGTGTGACGGCGATCGACATTAGTTCAGAAAAACTGGCACTGGCAAAATCTTTCGGTGCGATGCAAACATTTAACAGTAGCGAAATGAGCGCGCCGCAAATGCAGAGCGTTTTACGCGAACTGCGCTTTAATCAGCTTATCCTCGAGACGGCTGGCGTACCGCAAACTG
>NZ_JBQDYE010000137.1:0-622 GCF_052044155.1 Salinisphaera sp. SWV1 | reverse complement strand
GACCACAGCAAAGGGAAAAAGTGTGGGGAAAGAGTGTGCATGAAGCACAAATTTACAAAAATGCAAGTTTGAAAAGAGACTTTAGCGTTACAAAAAGCAGTAAAAAGGGCCAGTTAATTGGCCCAAATTTTACGAGTCATTGTTTATACATTTCGTTGATGCGTTTGATGCACACGGAAGCTGAAGCCCAGTAGCTCGCGGCTGAGCATTAAAGGGAGCCATGCGCCTCACGCAACATTTTCTGCTCTGGCTGACGAATCGTCGTAGAAAGCGCCAATGACAGAATCAGCAGAGCAAAGATGACGTAGAACGTCACATAGAAGCCGCCAAACAGTGAGGCGATAATCGAACCACAAATGCTACCGATACCGAAACCGAGGTAAATCACACCGTAGTTTTTCGCCAGGTTATTGAGGCCGAAGAACTCACTGACCAGTGACGGAAAGACGGTAATAGTGCCGCCAAAGTTAAATGCCACGCAGGCAATCGCTGCAAAGAACGTCACTGCATTCAATGGTGCAAACAGCAGGGCCGCCATACCCACAAGCGAAATTACCTGACCAATGGTGATAACACGGATACGGGCGATTTTGTCAGACAGAATGCCCAGCACCAGACGACC
>NZ_JBQDYE010000136.1:0-628 GCF_052044155.1 Salinisphaera sp. SWV1 | reverse complement strand
AATCTATTATTATTTTTGTGAAGAATAAATTTGGGTGCAATGAGAATGCGCAACGCCGTAAGTAAGGCGGGAATAATTTCCCGCCGAAGACTCTTACTCTTTCAATTTGCAGGCTAAAAACGCCGCCAGCTCATAACTCTCCTGTTTAATATGCAATTCACACAGTGAATCTCTTATCATCCAGGTGAAAAATAAAAGCGTGAAACAAATCACTATTAAAGAAAGTAATCTATATTTCTGCGGCATTCCCAGCCTCCTGTGTTGATTTCCAACGAGTATGTACTGCACCCATTTTGTTGGACGATGAAATGGAATAGCCCCTAATATGTCAAAGCCAAAATACCCTTTTGAAAAGCGCCTTGAAGTCGTGAATCACTACTTCACAACTGATGATGGTTACAGGATCATCTCGGCACGTTTTGGTGTCCCCCGAACCCAGGTCAGGACATGGGTTGCCCTCTATGAAAAACATGGAGAAAAAGGTTTAATTCCCAAACCTAAAGGCGTTAGTGCTGATCCAGAGTTGCGTATTAAGGTCGTGAAAGCTGTGATCGAGCAGCACATGTCCCTTAATCAGGCTGCTGCTCACTTTATGCTTGCTGGTAGTGGTTCTGTAGCCAGGTGGCTG
>NZ_JBQDYE010000135.1:0-631 GCF_052044155.1 Salinisphaera sp. SWV1 | reverse complement strand
TGCTGTCCAGCCCTTGCAGGCAGGAAAGCGCCGTCGACCATGTGCTGTGCAAATGCACCACCGCTTTACAACGCGGATTGTTGCGATACAGCGCCAGATGAAAGAGCACCTCTTTCGAGGGTTTGTCACCACTTAACCATTCGCCATCTGCGGCGACTTTGGAAAGCCGCTGCGGATCGAGATTGCCCAGGCATGAACCTGTCGGTGTCGCCAGTAAATTCCCGTCAGGTAAAAGCAGCGACAGATTGCCAGCCGAACCGGTTGCATAGCCGCGCTGAAAGAATGAACTGGCAATCCGCGTCATCTCCTCTCGCAAAGACTGCTCTACTTTTGCGAAATCGCTCATGATAAAAACCCTCTTTGGGCTCGTGAAAAAAAGGCGTCATCACCGAAGTTGCCAGATTTAAGGGCGAGTGAGACAGGCTTATCCAGTGCGTTTACCCACGGCACGCCGGGGGAAATGGCTGGGCCAATATGAAACCCTTTTATTCCCAGGCTCTGTGTGACTACGCCGGAGGTCTCACCGCCTGCGACAATAAAGCGTGTCACGCCTTCCGCTGCTAACCGCGCCGCTAGTTGAGAAAACAGTGTTTCTACTGCCTGACTGGCTTTTGTGCACCGTATTGCTGTT
>NZ_JBQDYE010000134.1:0-632 GCF_052044155.1 Salinisphaera sp. SWV1 | reverse complement strand
AAGTGTGGACGATTGCAGCGGTGTAAAGCCCCCGAGCGGGAAGAACGGCACGTAGGCAATGCCATCGTGGGCCAAAGCATCAATCATTGCATCATCAGCACGGTGCGCGAAGTTGTATTCGTTTTGCACACAGACAATTTCGGCAATCTTGCGCGCCTCTGCAACCTGCGTCGGTGTGACGTTGCTCAGGCCAATATGTTTTACCAGGCCTTGTTGTTGCATCTCTGCCAGCACGGTCAGGCTGGCCTCAATCGATCCTTCCGCTGGGCCATGACCATCCCCCATCATAACGCGCAGGTTAACCACATCCAGCACGTCCAGCCCGAGATTGATCCTACCCACGTAATATGGACACAGGCCTAAGCGAGGTTCTGGTTTTCAAATTGTTCCGGACTGAGACCGCCACACCAACTGTGCCGCCGCCACCGATTGTAATCACATTCGATATAATTAAACACCGTTGCCCGCATTATTTCCCGGCTGATAAAGTGTTCTCCATGGATACATTCCACTTTCAGCGAATGTAAGAAGCTTTCCACGCAGGCATTATCGTAGCAGCAACCTTTTGCGCTCATACTTCCACGCAGATTATGCCGCTTCAGTTGCGCCTGATAATCTGCTGAACAGTACTG
>NZ_JBQDYE010000133.1:0-635 GCF_052044155.1 Salinisphaera sp. SWV1 | reverse complement strand
AGATTGGCTAGCATATTCACCTTTAATCGCGCATGATCGAAAGATAATTAAAGAGGTTAATGTGTTCGCTGAATACGGGGTTCTGAATTACTGGACCTATCTGGTTGGGGCCATTTTTATTGTGTTGGTGCCAGGGCCAAATACCCTGTTTGTACTCAAAAATAGCGTCAGTAGCGGTATGAAAGGCGGTTATCTTGCGGCCTGCGGTGTATTTATTGGCGATGCGGTATTGATGTTTCTGGCATGGGCTGGAGTGGCGACATTAATTAAGACCACCCCGATATTATTCAACATTATACGTTATCTTGGTGCGTTTTATTTGCTCTATCTGGGGAGTAAAATTCTCTACGCGACCCTGAAGGGTAAAAATAACGAGGCCAAATCCGATGAGCCCCAATACGGTGCTATTTTTAAACGCGCGTTAATTTTGAGCCTGACTAATCCGAAAGCCATTTTGTTCTATGTGTCGTTTTTCGTACAGTTTATCGATGTTAATGCCCCACATACGGGAATTTCATTCTTTATTCTGGCGACGACGCTGGAACTGGTGAGTTTCTGCTATTTGAGCTTCCTGATTATTTCTGGTGCTTTTGTCACGCAGTACATACGTACCAAAAAGAAACTCGCTAAAGTGG
>NZ_JBQDYE010000132.1:0-643 GCF_052044155.1 Salinisphaera sp. SWV1 | reverse complement strand
TAAACTTAGCCCAACCTTACTGGGGTACGCGCGTGTTCGTGAGATCCTCGATGTCTGCGGTTTCGGTTACATAGGCTTAAAAGAAGAGTCATTTGATCACGACCTCAAGCTGACGCAAGCGCTGGAAATGCTGGAACGCCTGATGGCACTGGCAAAAGAAAAATCACTCGGCTTTGGCGTAAAACTGACTAACACTCTCGGTACCATCAACAATAAAGGCGCACTGCCCGGTGAAGAGATGTATATGTCAGGCCGTGCGCTGTTCCCGCTCTCCATCAATGTTGCAGCAGTTCTCTCACGCGCCTTTGACGGCAAACTGACCATTTCTTATTCCGGTGGCGCCAGTCAGCTGACTATCCGCGATATTTTTGATACTGGTATTCGCCCTATCACGATGGCAACCGACCTGCTGAAACCTGGTGGCTATCTGCGCTTAAGTGCCTGCATGCGCGAGCTGGAAGGCTCCGACGCCTGGGGACTTGACCATGTTGACGTCGAACGACTGAACAGACTGGCAGCAGACGCGCTAACCATGGAATACACCCAGAAACACTGGAAGCCAGAAGAGCGTATTGAAGTGGCAGAAGACCTGCCGCTGACCGACTGCTACGTTGCCCCCTGTGTTACTGCCTGCGCTATCAAG
>NZ_JBQDYE010000131.1:0-644 GCF_052044155.1 Salinisphaera sp. SWV1 | reverse complement strand
GTGCAATGGTGGGTTCTTCCGGCGGTTCAGCACCTTCTGCGCCCTCTTTCACCAGATTCTGCCGACGCGCCAGCGCACGACGCCAGGCGATACGCCGCGCCGCTACGCTTAAGCCACGCAGTACCGTCTGGTACAGCAGGTTCCAGATGATCACCAGATAAACGGTTTCAATCCAGCGTCCTGCCAGACGCAGCGTAGTGTAGAGGTAGCCTGTAGCAGTCAGCACCATCAGCGCAATCGGGATTATCGACAGCACGGTAATGGTGACCAGTCGCATGGTGTGCGACTCTTTATCACGCCAGCTTTCGCGGCACATCGGCCATACCAGGAAAGCAATCAGCAGCAGGTTGAAGAAAATCATCGCTTGCCCCAGCACATCATCCATCAGATGCAGCGGGGAAAGTTCTGCCACCACAGACCATAAATGGATAGGCAGCAATGCGAGACTGATGCGGACAATTTGCCGACGGCAGTGGCTGGTCTGCTGTTCCGGCATGCCGAAGTGACGTACGGCAACGCCGTTTTTCTCCAGTACCTTCCAGCACAGGCCAAACACCAGCCAGAATATCGCCAGTTTTTTGCTGAACGACCATAGCAGTTCGCTGATGTTGAGCTGCATGGTCAACAGAATCAGGCCAACCGCG
>NZ_JBQDYE010000130.1:0-650 GCF_052044155.1 Salinisphaera sp. SWV1 | reverse complement strand
TGATGATGGTCTTGATGTTGCCAATGAAAAGATCAGACAACTATTTATTGGTCGTTATTTATCATTTACCAGAGGTAACACATTAACTCAGATGGAATTCACCATAATGGGGTATATGGTTTCTGGTTATAATCCATATCAGATTGCTGAAGTTCTGGATATGGATATCCGTAGCATCTATGATCTTACCCAGCAATAGTGGACACGCGGCTAAGTGAGTAAACTCTCAGTCAGGGGTGACTCACATGACAAAAACAGTATCAACCAGTAAAAAACCCCGTAAACAGCATTCGCCTGAATTTCGCAGTGAAGCCCTGAAGCTTGCTGAACGCATCGGTGTTACTGCCGCAGCCCGTGAACTCAGCCTGTATGAATCACAACTCTACAACTGGCGCAGTAAACAGCAAAATCAGCAGACGTCTTCTGAACGTGAACTGGAGATGTCTACCGAGATTGCACGTCTCAAACGCCAGCTGGCAGAACGGGATGAAGAGCTGGCTATCCTCCAAAAGGCCGCGACATACTTCGCGAAGCGCCTGAAATGAAGTATGTCTTTATTGAAAAACATCAGGCTGAGTTCAGCGTCAAAACCCTCTGCCGGGTACTGCGGGTCGCCCGCAGCGGCTGGTATGCCTGGCGTCAGCGCCGTC
>NZ_JBQDYE010000129.1:0-652 GCF_052044155.1 Salinisphaera sp. SWV1 | reverse complement strand
CGACAACGGATGCGACGGGCAGCACCCGGCAGATGACGTGGAGCCGCTACGGGCAGTTGCTGGCGTTCACTGACTGCTCGGGCTACCAGACCCGCTATGAATACGACCGCTTCGGCCAGATGGCGGCGGTTCACCGCGAGGGAGGTATCTGCCTTTACCGCCACTATGACAACCGTGGCCGGTTAACCTCGGTGAAAGACGCACAGGGCCGTGAAACGCGGTATGAATACAACGCCGCAGGCGACCTGACTGCCGTCATTACCCCGGACGGCAACCGGAGCGAGACACAGTACGATGCGTGGGGAAAGGCGGTCAGCACCACGCAGGGCGGGCTGACGCGCAGTATGGAGTACGATGCTGCCGGACGTGTCATCAGCCTGACCAACGAGAACGGCAGCCACAGCGTCTTCAGTTACGATGCGCTGGACCGGCTGGTACAGCAGGGCGGCTTTGACGGGCGGATGCAACGTTATCATTATGACCTGGCCGGAAAACTCACGCAGAGTGAGGATGAGGGACTTGTCATCCTCTGGTACTACGATGCGTCGGACCGCATCACGCACCGCACGGTGAACGGCGAACCGGCAGAGCAGTGGCAGTATGATGGCCACGGCTGGCTGACAGACATCAGCCACCTGAGCGAAGGCCACCG
>NZ_JBQDYE010000128.1:0-654 GCF_052044155.1 Salinisphaera sp. SWV1 | reverse complement strand
CACGCTCTCGCCCAAGACCATCAATAACCTGATGGGCGTGTTGAACATGATCATGACCGAGGCGGCCGACCGCTTCGAGTTCCCGAACCCGGTTCAGAACATCAAGCGGCTGCGGCTGCAGCGCAAGGACATCCAGCCGTTCTCGCTGGATGAGGTCCGTCTGATCCTCGACACCGTGCGCAGCGACTTCAAGCCGTACTACACGCTGCGGTTCTTCACCGGCATGCGCACCGGGGAACTGCACGGCCTCAAATGGTCGCGGATCGATTGGCAGGCGCGGCAGATCCTCGTCCGTGAAACCGTCGACAAGGGGTTGGTCGATTACACCAAGACCGATGGCTCGCAACGCGAGATCGCCATGTCATCGGTCGTGTATGACGCCCTACGGGCCCAGTTCGAGATCACAGGGGAGGGCGAGTATGTATTCGTCACCCGAGACGGTACGCCGCTCGATACCACCAATGTCACGCAGCGCGTCTGGTATCCGCTCCTGCGGTATCTGGAACTGGCGCCGAGGCGCCCTTACCACTGCCGTCATACCGCCGCGACGCTATGGCTGGCCGCCGGCGAAAACCCGGAGTGGATCGCGCGCCAGATGGGCCACACCACCACCGAGATGCTATTCCGCGTCTATTCCCGTTACGTCCCCAATCT
>NZ_JBQDYE010000127.1:0-667 GCF_052044155.1 Salinisphaera sp. SWV1 | reverse complement strand
TCGGGCGCAGCGACCGCCTGTTCATCAGCGGCGGCAACCACGGCCGGCGCCTCGTTCGAGCCGGTCATCCCGGCCTCGAGCGCCTTGCCGGGGCGCACCCGCCCGCCGCCCAGCGGCCCGTCGGCGCGATACTGCCAGTCGGCCAGCCCGAGGGCGCGGAGATAATCGTCGCGACGTGCATCCGATGTCATGCGTCAGAGCCTAAACGGTTTGTCGGTTTTTGCCAGCCTCGGCATGCGCCCGGTTCAATGCCCGGCCCCGCAGCCGTGGCTCCCGCGATCACCGAGCTCGATCACCATGACCGACGTCTGCGGGGTTCCCGGTGACTGCCACAACAATCGCGCCCCGGCAAAGCGGCCAAGCACGGCATCGGTTGCCTGCGGGCGCACCAGCGCCAGCGGCGCGGACCCACCATCGCGCGCCGCGGCCCAACCACACAGCGCGGACACATCGCCGGCCATGAACACCGGACGGCCCAGCTCCGCGCGCCACAACGGTGCACCGACCGGCGCGAGCACGGCAATCGGGTGCGCCTGCAGCGGCGCCATATCCTCGGCCAACTGTCGGTCGTAGCCGCGCTGGGCAAGCAACTGCTGGGGTGCGGCCAGCCACAGCGCGCCGGCCGCGATCGCCGCGGCAAGCGCCAGCGATGCCGCGCCGGCCGGCG
>NZ_JBQDYE010000126.1:0-669 GCF_052044155.1 Salinisphaera sp. SWV1 | reverse complement strand
GGGCATGGCAAGCGAATGAATATGCCGTGGTGGGGCGGTTTTGATCCGCGCGCGTGGGATGTGGCAAGCCGGATGGATTTTGCGGTGCCGGTGGGGGCGTGTCTGCTGGTCTGGCTGTTGGTTAATCGTGGGTGAAAAAAGGTGAGCTGTATATGCAACGGAGGAAGAAACCTCGTTGCTGGAAGCATGGAAAAAGTATCGGGTATTGCTGAACCGTGTTGATACGTCAACTGCACAGGATATTGAATGGCCAGCACTGCCGTAGGGTAAAACATATAAATTCTATAATTAGATGTATCTTTCCATTTACGGCAAGGAAGGGGGCTTGGAAGACGTAAAGCATCTCACACCGAGATTATTTTTTATATGTCAGGTGTCTGAAGTTTTGCTTTGGCTCTTAAAATGGTTTGCCGCGAGGTTTTGAATTCCCGGGCAATGGCCCTTATACTTACCCCTGACTTAATTCGTTCGAATACCACCTGTTTCTGTTCTTCATTTAACACAGGTGGTCGACCAAAACGTTTCCCTGCGCCGCGGGCTCTTACTATCCCGGAATGAGTGCGTTCAAGTAAAAGGTCTCGTTCAAATTCAGCGACTGCTGAAATTACTTGCATCATCATTTTTCCTGTTGGACTGGTCAGGTCAATGCCCCCCAATGCTAAGCAATGC
>NZ_JBQDYE010000125.1:0-680 GCF_052044155.1 Salinisphaera sp. SWV1 | reverse complement strand
CCCGTCAAAACAGCCTTTCGCACATTAACATCGGCAAAAGCCGCGCTGATTATTTCGCGACTCTGTGGCTTGTCAGACACAGCGGGGGAGGAATAAGGTCTATTATCAGAAGACATTAACCACACCGGAGGCGAAATGATGAACAAGGTTGCTCAATATTACCGTGAACTGGTCGCGTCACTGAGCGAACGCCTGCGCAATGGCGAACGTGATATCGACGCACTGGTGGAACAGGCGCGCGAGCGCGTAATAAAAACAGGGGAGTTAACGCGAACCGAGGTCGATGAGCTGACGCGAGCTGTCAGACGTGACCTGGAAGAGTTCGCTATGAGCTATGAAGAGAGCCTGAAAGAAGAATCTGACAGCGTCTTTATGCGGGTGATTAAAGAAAGCTTGTGGCAGGAGCTGGCAGACATCACCGATAAAACGCAGCTTGAATGGCGCGAAGTTTTCCAGGACCTCAATCATCATGGGGTTTATCACAGCGGAGAAGTGGTCGGGCTGGGAAATCTGGTCTGCGAGAAATGTCACTTCCATCTCCCGATCTACACACCGGAAGTGCTGACGCTATGCCCGAAATGTGGTCATGACCAGTTCCAGAGACGCCCGTTTGAGCCGTAATAGTCTGATTTCGCACAGCAATAAAGAGAATATGGGCCGAATGAAATTCCCCGGCCCTT
>NZ_JBQDYE010000124.1:0-692 GCF_052044155.1 Salinisphaera sp. SWV1 | reverse complement strand
GGCTTGCGGCATGCTCGGCAGTGCGCAAGGGTGGCAACCAGCAGCTTATTTACCTTGCCCGGTCACTCTCGAGGGTCTGGCGAAGCAGTTGACGCCTGTTATCCACCAGCAGCAGACAATGCTGCACATCATTCCTGGCGTGATTAAAGAAGGTGAAATGCCCGAAGTGATGCGTGGCGAAGAGACACAAATCTTCGGTGCTATCTCGATGGAACCGGCCCTGCAAAACGCGATCCATCAGGGTATGCCAGTGCTGATAGGCTTACCCGGCACACATGCGAAATGGGCAGTAGTTGAAAACAACACCATTACCGATTTCCGAACCTTTATGACGGGCGAGTTATTTGATGTTTTATCCCGCCATTCGATTCTCGGTGCCACCATGCATCCTGGAGATGAACCGCACTGGGATGCCTTCACCCACGGGCTGACAGCAGCACAAGAGCATCATCAGACCGGATTATTATCGACGCTGTTTTCGACCCGTTCGCGCCTGCTGACCAGTAATCTTACGTCGTCCTCGCAGGGGGATTACCTTTCCGGATTACTGATAGGCCATGAATTATGTGGTCTGGCATCCAGTTTGCTACGTGATGTACCCGCCACAACACCGATCGCCTTAATCGGTAGCGCAAATCTGAACAGCCGCTATTCACAAGCATTCAACCACGTTTTTCCCGACAGACAGATAC
>NZ_JBQDYE010000123.1:0-699 GCF_052044155.1 Salinisphaera sp. SWV1 | reverse complement strand
GACATGTTCTTCCACGATGGCAGCGATATCCCGACCGATCGCTTTATCGTGCCGCGCATTGAAGTGGAGCTGGCTTTTGTGCTGGCAAAACCGCTGCGTGGACCAAACTGCACGCTGTTCGACGTTTACAACGCCACGGACTATGTGATCCCGGCTCTGGAGCTGATCGACGCTCGCTGCCACAACATCGATCCGGAAACCCGGCGCCCGCGTAAAGTGTTCGACACCATTTCTGATAACGCCGCCAATGCCGGGGTGATCCTCGGTGGTCGTCCCATTAAGCCCGATGAGTTGGATCTACGTTGGATCTCCGCCCTGATGTATCGCAATGGCGTGATTGAAGAAACCGGCGTCGCCGCTGGCGTGCTGAATCATCCGGCAAACGGCGTGGCCTGGCTGGCGAACAAACTCGCCCCCTATGACGTACAACTGGAAGCCGGGCAAATCATTCTCGGCGGTTCGTTCACCCGCCCGGTTCCGGCGCGTAAGGGCGACACCTTCCACGTCGATTACGGCAACATGGGCTCCATTAGCTGCCGCTTTGTTTAAGGAGAGAACGATGGAAAACAGTTTTAAAGCGGCGCTGAAAGCAGGCCGTCCGCAGATTGGATTATGGCTGGGGCTGAGCAGCAGCTACAGCGCGGAGTTACTGGCCGGAGCAGGATTCGACTGGTTGTTGATCGACGGTGAGCACGCACC
>NZ_JBQDYE010000122.1:0-704 GCF_052044155.1 Salinisphaera sp. SWV1 | reverse complement strand
GTCACGGCACTGTCGCGGCGCGCCGGGCGGGTGTTGTTCAACGGCTTCCCGACCGGGGTGGCGGTCAACGATGCGATGGTCCACGGCGGACCGTATCCGGCGACCACCGATTTCCACAGCACGTCGGTGGGCACGCTGGCGATCAATCGCTATCTGCGCGCCGTGTGTTACCAGAACGCGCCCGCAGCGGTCCTGCCCAAGGCGCTGGCCGATGACAATCCGCTGGGTATCCGGCGCCTGGTCAACGGCGCTATGACGACTGCCAGCTTGTAGGTCGCTCAGGACAAGTCCGCAGCAAAAAGAGCCGGCATCTCGCCGGCTCTTTTTTCTTGTTGGCCCTGAATGAATCATCCGGCACGCCCGGACCTGTCAAGGCGACCTGCGCAGGTTGGCGTTATTGCCAACATCGCGATCCTGCGGGGCATGTCGCGCAGGCCTTGATGATTCCGAGGCCTGCACCACCGGCCACTCGCCGCGGCCATTGGCCGCGAAGCCTTTGAAAATAAAGTACGGACAGGCGCCGACTTTTATCTTTGAAGGCGATGAAAACAGCTGATGAACTCAGCTGTTTTGATGCCGGATTAATAATCAACCCGACAAATCATCTATTTCCGTCACGGGTTAGTCGTAAGCGCTCCACCAACCCCATCCTTCCGGCGGCATAATCGATAAGCCAATCTCTCCGCTGTCGCTATTGACGGAGA
>NZ_JBQDYE010000121.1:0-705 GCF_052044155.1 Salinisphaera sp. SWV1 | reverse complement strand
TCCAGCCGCTGTTGCCGCGAGCGTGCGCGCTTTTTGCCGTAAAGATCAGCATCAAAAATTCGAGCGTAAAACCGAAGGACACGCAAACTGCTTCTTCGGCAACTGCTTGTCACCGGCATTGTTCGGCCTTGAGGCATCAATCTCATACTCACAGCGGTCGCATCCAGATAAAGGTTATCGCTTAGGCATGTCTCTCGGCGGTTCTCCAATCTCGCACCCATTCGATCTTCGGCCCGTATACCAAGATTAGATAGGAATTATCGTTCGTATTCTCCTGAGTTCTTACATCATTTTGATGTATTTCTTACAATCTTTACTTACCTCTTTATATATAATAATTTATCGATTACGCCTTGCTCACCGCGTCTCAACCGGACACGGCACAGCTACGAATGGGATTTGATATGGCCGGATCGATCATTGCCGAGTATGCGTTTGCCCCAACGCATTACACTATGTTCAAACAGCGCCTCGCCGAGCTGCAGCGATTTATCTGTCCACGAGCGGCTTCGGCCGGACTGAAACTCAACTCGATTGAATCTATTTTCGACGAAAACGATCCGGAGATTGCCGTTGGATTCAGGATCAGCGCGTCAAAAGTAAATGGATCCAGAAGAAATAGGAGTCCAGGATTGCTTCCGCCGGCTGAGGAGCTCGCGGCAGTGATCGATTGCGCCGCGCAGGATTCGGTAAACAACGAGAAAA
>NZ_JBQDYE010000120.1:0-713 GCF_052044155.1 Salinisphaera sp. SWV1 | reverse complement strand
CCGTTCCAGACCGGCTGCCAGCTGTGCTTGGACACGCCCAGAATGCCGACCTCGGGCGAGTTGACGATCGGCGTGAAGGCCGTGCCGCCGACGCCACCCAGGCTTGAGATCGAGAAGCAGGCGCCTTTCATGTCGTCGCCGCGGATCTTGCCGTCGCGGGCGCGGGACGAGACGTCGTCGAGATCGCGCGCGATCTCGTAGATGCCTTTCTTGTCGACATCCTTGATCACCGGCATGAGCAGGCCGCCCGGGGTATCCACCGCCACGGCGATGTTCACGTATTGCTTGTGAACGAGGGACTCGCCATCGGCGGTGAGCGAGCTGTTGAGATCCGGGAAGGCCTTGAGTGCCGCCGCCGAGGCTTTCAACAGGAAGGCCAGCGGGGTGAGCTTGACGCCGTCTGCCTTGGCTTTTTCCTTGTTCGCCTGACGGAATTGTTCCATCTCGGTGATGTCGGCGGTGTCGAACTGGGTGACATGCGGGATGAGCAGCCAGTTCTTGTGCACGGCCTTGGCCGAGATCTTGCGGATGCGGGACAGCTCGGTGATTTCGACGTCGCCGAACTGGCTGAAGTCGATGTCCGGCTGGCTGGGCACGCCGCCACCGCCGGCCGGCGCGGCCGCTCCCGCACTCTTGCCGCTCTGGACTTGATCGAGCGCGCCTTTCACGTAGGACTGCACGTCCTCGAAGGTGATGCGGCCCTTGTGGCCCGA
>NZ_JBQDYE010000119.1:0-720 GCF_052044155.1 Salinisphaera sp. SWV1 | reverse complement strand
GATCTAGTCGTAAGGGCTTAATGCTCTGAAGAATGTTTTGAAAACATTAGGCGCACTACTGGCCTGGTCAATAGGATATGGCAGTCTTAATTGTTTCGCTATGTCCGGCAATTTACTTGGATCGGGCGTAGGCGGTTTGTTGGGTCTCGCTCCATATCCGCCATTATTTAAGTGTCCATATTTTGATGCCAGTCCCATTGAATCTATATACTGAACTGGATTCAGCGGATACTGATAAAAATTCCATCCCCCTTTCAGCCCAATCGGATCCTGAGTGATATATCGCCCCTGCAGCGGGTCATAATAGCGGTGGCGGTTGTAATACAGGCCGGACTCCTCATCATACTGCTGCCCCGGCAGGCGGATAAGCTGCTGCAGCTGATGCGGGTTCTCTTCATTCAGCAGGTTGCCCCATTCATCGTATTCTGCGCACCATTCTGTTGCCCCTTCCGTGCTGACAAGCGCCAGCGGCAGGCCGCGATGGTCGCAGTGGTACAGGTGGATTTTTCGCGCCGGCGTGTACACCGGGTCCATCTGGTTTTGCATCTGCTCCACGGTCAGGCCGCACGATGCCAGCCAGCGGCGGCTTTCCTCACTCACCCGGTCAGCCAGGATTTCACTTTCCAGCCGGTCGAGCATCTGCACCGTGCCGGCGGGAATCCCCCACTGTGCATAGGCAACTCACGCTATGAACGCTTCAGCTTATCAATAGCGGAAGTT
>NZ_JBQDYE010000118.1:0-730 GCF_052044155.1 Salinisphaera sp. SWV1 | reverse complement strand
GAACGGTGATGGCTGTGTAACTATAAGCTCACCAGAAATAAAAAATAAATACCCTGCTGCCATTTGCCTGGCTCTGGGATTTTTTCTAAGCATTGTAATTTCTGTAATGTTTTGCCTTGTCAAAAAAATGGTAGATGAATACCAACAAAACTCTGGGCAGTAATAAACAACATTCTGATAGAGAGTGCCTGTATAAAGCTGAAGTGACAATGACCGGGAAGGGAACCCGTTTTCAGGAATGGATGCCTGTCTTTTTCACTGTAAATATCCTGGCATTGGTAATACCAGGATATTTACAGAAGAGCAGCATAACCATGACGGAACGGGGTTAAGTCAGGTTGTCCTAAACGCTATTTTCAACCTCGTATGCCTTCTTCAGGTTTATGTCCAGACTTCATATCTCTCTCAACAATCCTCAATAATCAGATACACCGCTTTCACCGGGCCATGAACTCCGACGACTTTGATAAGCTCAATATCCGCCGTTGAACTGGGGCCGCTAATGATGTTAATGCAGGAAGGCATTCGTTCACCGGCCTGCGCTTTCTGATGCAATTTTTCTGCGAGTTGCGCTACACGCGGCAGGATAGTGCTTTTACGCAGGATAAAAAGAGAATATTCCGGGAGCAGGCTCAATGAACGCCCGCGCTCGGCGGCGGAAAAAAGAACCACGCCTCCCGATTCGGTTAAACCATATTCAGCATACACAACACCCACTTTAGCCTGCTCT
>NZ_JBQDYE010000117.1:0-746 GCF_052044155.1 Salinisphaera sp. SWV1 | reverse complement strand
GTGTACGCTTAGTCGCTTAACCTCACAACCCGAAGATGTTTCTTTCGATTCATCATCGTGTTGCGAAAATTTGAGAGACTCACGAACAACTCTCGTTGTTCAGTGTTTCAATTTTCAGCTTGATCCAGATTTTTAAAGAGCAAATATCTCAAACATCACCCGAAGATGAGTTTTGAGATATTAAGGCAGGTGACTTTCACTCACGAACCAGCAAGTGGCGTCCCCTAGGGGATTCGAACCCCTGTTACCGCCGTGAAAGGGCGGTGTCCTGGGCCTCTAGACGAAGGGGACGTATCAGTCTGCTTCGCAAGACGCCTTGCTTTTCACTTTCTATCAGACAATCTGTGTGAGCACTGCAAAGTACGCTTCTTTAAGGTAAGGAGGTGATCCAACCGCAGGTTCCCCTACGGTTACCTTGTTACGACTTCACCCCAGTCATGAATCACAAAGTGGTAAGCGCCCTCCCGAAGGTTAAGCTACCTACTTCTTTTGCAACCCACTCCCATGGTGTGACGGGCGGTGTGTACAAGGCCCGGGAACGTATTCACCGTGGCATTCTGATCCACGATTACTAGCGATTCCGACTTCATGGAGTCGAGTTGCAGACTCCAATCCGGACTACGACGCACTTTATGAGGTCCGCTTGCTCTCGCGAGGTCGCTTCTCTTTGTATGCGCCATTGTAGCACGTGTGTAGCCCTGGTCGTAAGGGCCATGATGACTTGACGTCATCCCCACCTTCCTCCA
>NZ_JBQDYE010000116.1:0-784 GCF_052044155.1 Salinisphaera sp. SWV1 | reverse complement strand
TAGTGAAGGGTGAGCTGGCTTAAAACGTGAGGAAATACCTGGATTTTTCCTGGTTATTTTGCCGCAGGTCAGCGTATCGTGAACATCTTTTCCAGTGTTCAGTAGGGTGCCTTGCACGGTAATTATGTCACTGGTTATTAACCAATTTTTCCTGGGGGATAAATGAGCGCGGGAAGCCCAAAATTCACCGTTCGACGCATTGCGGCTTTGTCACTGGTTTCGCTATGGCTGGCAGGCTGTTCTGACACTTCAAATCCACCGGCACCGGTCAGCTCCGTTAATGGCAATGCGCCTGCAAATACTAATTCTGGTATGTTGATTACGCCGCCGCCGAAAATGGGGACGACGTCTACAGCGCAGCAACCGCAAATTCAGCCGGTACAGCAGCCACAAATTCAGGCTACTCAACAACCGCAAATCCAGCCAGTGCAGCCAGTAGCTCAGCAGCCGGTACAGATGGAAAACGGACGCATCGTCTATAACCGTCAGTATGGGAACATTCCGAAAGGCAGTTATAGCGGCAGTACCTATACCGTGAAAAAATGCGACACACTTTTCTATATCGCCTGGATTACTGGCAACGATTTCCGTGACCTTGCTCAGCGCAACAATATTCAGGCACCATACGCGCTGAACGTTGGTCAGACCTTGCAGGTGGGTAATGCTTCCGGTACGCCAATCACTGGCGGAAATGCCATTACCCAGGCCGACGCAGCAGAGCAAGGAGTTGTGATCAAGCCTGCACAAAATTCCACCGTTGCTGTTGCGTCGCAACCGACAATTA
>NZ_JBQDYE010000115.1:0-795 GCF_052044155.1 Salinisphaera sp. SWV1 | reverse complement strand
GGCAACTGTATGGCTTCTACGGAAATCCGAATCTGGACCCGGAGAAAAGCAAACAGTGGGAAGGCGCGTTTGAAGGCTTAACCGCTGGGGTGAACTGGCGTATTTCCGGATATCGTAACGATGTCAGTGACTTGATCGATTATGATGATCACACCCTGAAATATTACAACGAAGGGAAAGCGCGGATTAAGGGCGTCGAGGCGACCGCCAATTTTGATACCGGACCACTGACGCATACTGTGAGTTATGATTATGTCGATGCGCGCAATGCGATTACCGACACGCCGTTGTTACGCCGTGCTAAACAGCAGGTGAAATACCAGCTCGACTGGCAGTTGTATGACTTCGACTGGGGTATTACTTATCAGTATTTAGGCACTCGCTATGATAAGGATTACTCATCTTATCCTTATCAAACCGTTAAAATGGGCGGTGTGAGCTTGTGGGATCTTGCGGTTGCGTATCCGGTCACCTCTCACCTGACAGTTCGTGGTAAAATAGCCAACCTGTTCGACAAAGATTATGAGACAGTCTATGGCTACCAAACTGCAGGACGGGAATACACCTTGTCTGGCAGCTACACCTTCTGAACCACGTCCCACCGTGCTGGTGTTTGACTCCGGCGTCGGTGGGTTGTCGGTCTATGACGAGATCCGGCATCTCTTACCGGATCTCCATTACATTTATGCTTTCGATAACGTCGCTTTCCCGTATGGCGAAAAAAGCGAAGCGTTTATTGTTGAGCGAGTGGTGGCAATTGTCACCGCGGTGCAAGAACGTTATCCCCTTGCGCTG
>NZ_JBQDYE010000114.1:0-817 GCF_052044155.1 Salinisphaera sp. SWV1 | reverse complement strand
GGCGGACAATCCCCCGCCAGCGAAACGTTATCTTCTTGCTCCAGGTTTGCGACAATTTGCTGCGTCGCAAAAAAGCAAACGTTTAGCTCCGCGCATACAAAACGGGTGGTAAAAAAAGCAAACGATTATCCGGCGATCATAGCGGCTTTTTCAACCGAAGTTTGCTGCTTTTTTCTCTTTTATTGTCTTGACGATGAAAAACCAGGCATTTGATGCGCAAACGTTATCGTCGGTGCGCAAGATTGCAGCGTTATCGAGCCGTATACCGTTCAGGATTGCGATAAAAAATCGTCTGAGATGACAAAAATATTGCGGTTAAAAAGTATACTTTTACACTGGCGAAGAAACGTCGGTGACATACAATTAAAGCATCAACACCAACCGGAACCTCCACCACGTGCTCGAATGAGGTGTGTTGACGTCGGGGGAAACCCTCCTGTGTACCAGCGGGATAGAGAGAAAGACAAAGACCGGAAAACAAACTAAAGCGCCCTTGTGGCGCGTTAGTTTTGTTCATCTTCCAGCAAGCGTGCGCCGGTACCTTCTTCTCCTAAGCGGTCGCCCGGGTTACGCAACGGGCAATCACTGCGCGAAAGGCAGCCACAACCAATACATCCGTCCAGTTCGTCACGCAGCGCCACTAAGGTATGAATGCGCCGATCCAACTCTTCTCGCCATTGGGACGAAAGCTGTTTCCACTCTTTCGCACTTAACGTATGCCCTTCGGGCAACACGCCAAACGCTTCACCAATGGTCGCCAGCGGAATGCCAATACGCTGAGCAATTTTGATAATTGCAACATATCGCAACACATCAC
>NZ_JBQDYE010000113.1:0-825 GCF_052044155.1 Salinisphaera sp. SWV1 | reverse complement strand
GTGCAGGTCGTGTGGGAGAAGTTCTGCCGCTACTGGGAGGTGGAGCCGCGCTATATCCCCATGCGCGAGGGCCGCTACGTGATCACCCCCGAGGAAGTGACCAGCCGCGTCGATGAAAACACCATCGGGGTGGTAGCCATACTGGGCACCACCTTCACCGGCGAGTTCGATCCCATCCAGGCCATCCACGATACCGTCCTGGCCTATAACGCGGCCCACGGATTGGCCGTGCCGCTGCATATCGACGCGGCCAGCGGCGGCTTCGTCGCCCCGTTCATCCACCCCGAACTGCGCTGGGACTTCCGTCTGCCCAACGTGGTCTCAATCAACACCTCGGGCCACAAGTACGGGCTGGTATACCCGGGTGTCGGCTGGGTACTGTGGCGTGACAGGAAGCACCTGCCGGACGACTTGGTCTTCCACGTGAATTACCTGGGCGGGGACATGCCCACCTTCACGCTGAACTTTTCGCGCCCGGGCAATCAGGTCATCGGACAGTATTACAATTTCCTGCGACTGGGCCACGCAGGCTACGCCCGCATCATGCAAACGCTGCAGGAAACGGCCACCGAACTGGCCGAACGCATCGAAAAACTCGGTCATTTCGAGCTGCTGAGCCGGGGCGACACCATTCCCGTATTCGCGTTCAGGCTCAAGGATACTTCGAGGTATTCGGTATACGACGTTTCTGAGCGCCTGCGCGTGCGCGGCTGGCAGGTGCCGGCCTACACCATGCCGCCCGAGGCAGAATCCGTCGCTGTACTCCGCATCGTGGTACGCGAGGGATTCTCACGCGACATGGCCGATCTGTTGCTCGACGATCTC
>NZ_JBQDYE010000112.1:0-827 GCF_052044155.1 Salinisphaera sp. SWV1 | reverse complement strand
GTCACCTTCGGCGAAAGCATGGCCCTGTTCGCGGCCGACACGCCCGGCGATCTGGCGCACGTGACCCATTTCACCCGCCGGCTCGCCGGTGCGGACAGCAATGTTGCCATCGGCCTGGCCCGGCTCGGGCTCGCCGTGGACTGGACCAGCCGCGTCGGCAACGATGCCTTCGGCCGCTTCATCGTCGAATCGCTGGCCGCCGAGGGCATCGACGGCCGCCACGTGGTCGTCGACGACACGCGCCCCACCGGCCTGCAGATCAAGTCGCGCAGCGAGGATGGCAGCGATCCGGAGACCGAATATTTCCGCCGGGGCTCGGCCGCCAGCGCCCTCGGCCCGGCCGATTTGCCGGCCGAACGCATGGCCGGCGCGCGGCATCTGCATTGCACCGGTATCCCGGCGGCGATCAGCGGTTCCGCGCAGGCCTTGTGTCATCACGCCATGGATGCCATGCGCGCGGCCGGCGGCACGATCTCGTTCGATCCCAACCTGCGGCCGAGCCTGTGGACAAGCGAACAGGCTATGCGCGAGGCGATCAACGCCCTCGCGGCCAAGGCCGATTGGGTGCTGCCCGGCATCGACGAAGGCGAGATTCTGACCGGCTCGCGCGTGCCCGAGGCCATCGCAGATTTCTATCTCGGCGCCGGTGCCGGCGAAGTCGTGGTCAAGCTCGGCGCCGAAGGCGCGTACTGGCAGTCGGCCCAGGACCGCTGCCGGGTGGCGGGCCGGGCGGTCGAGCGGGTCGTGGATACGGTCGGCGCGGGTGACGGTTTTGCGGTCGGCTTCATCAGCGCCCGGCTGGAAGGCGCTACGCCGCGGGCCGCGCT
>NZ_JBQDYE010000111.1:0-851 GCF_052044155.1 Salinisphaera sp. SWV1 | reverse complement strand
ATGTATCTACTGCTGTTCGCCGCCGCGATCCGGCTGCGCTACAGTGAGCCGGACACGCCACGACCGTATCGCGTACCCGGGGGACGGACCTGGGGCCTGTGGTGCGTTGCGGGCACGGGTTTTGCCACCACGACAGTCTGCCTTGTCATCGGCCTCCTGCCGCCGGGCAACGGGTTCGCGACGGCCTTGTATGCCTCGGGCATGCTCGCCGCATTGGCGGTTATGCTGATTCTGCCGCTGCTGCTTTACCGCTGGCGCCGCCCTGCCTGGCGCAGCCATACCGGAACGGAGTGACGGAAAACCATGGTCAAGAAGTTGAAACCCGACGCCGAGCTTGCGCCCACCTACGGCTCGCGAGCCATGTCGCGCCCCGTGCCTAAATACGCCCTCCCCCAGTCCGAGATGCCCCCGCGAACGGCCTACCAGCTCATTCACGATGAGCTCATGCTCGACGGCAACGCCCGGCTGAACCTGGCCACCTTCGTGACCACTTGGATGGAGCCCGAGGCCGAGCGGCTGATGGCCGAGACCTTCGACAAGAACATGATCGACCGGGACGAGTATCCGCAGACCGCCGAGATCGAGACACGCTGCGTCAACATGATCGCGCGGCTGTTCAATGCGCCCGAGGATACCGACCCCGTGGGCGTCTCCGCCATCGGATCCAGCGAAGCGGTGATGCTGGCCGGCATGGCGCTGAAGTGGCGCTGGCGGGCCCGGCGGGAGGCCGCGGGCCGGCCAGCCGACCGGCCCAACCTGATTCTGGGCAGCAACGTGCAGGTCGTGTGGGAGAAGTTCTGCCGCTACTGGGAGGTGGAGCCGCGCTATATCCCCATGCGCGAGGGCCGCTA
>NZ_JBQDYE010000110.1:0-885 GCF_052044155.1 Salinisphaera sp. SWV1 | reverse complement strand
ATACGCATTGCTGACCGGGGATTCGGTTCGCGTCCCGAATGTATCCGCTCACTTGCTTTTGGAGAAGCTGATTATATCGTCCGGGTTCACTGGCGAGGATTGCGCTGGTTAACTGCAGAAGGAATGCGCTTTGACATGATGGGTTTTCTGCGCGGGCTGGATTGCGGTAAGAACGGTGAAACCACTGTAATGATAGGCAATTCAGGTAATAAAAAAGCCGGAGCTCCCTTTCCGGCACGTCTCATTGCCGTATCACTTCCTCCCGAAAAAGCATTAATCAGTAAAACCCGACTGCTCAGCGAGAATCGTCGAAAAGGACGAGTAGTTCAGGCGGAAACGCTGGAAGCAGCGGGCCATGTGCTATTGCTAACATCATTACCGGAAGATGAATATTCAGCAGAGCAAGTGGCTGATTGTTACCATCTGCGATGGCAAATTGAACTGGCTTTTAAGCGGCTCAAAAGTTTGCTGCACCTGGATGCTTTGCGTGCAAAGGAACCTGAACTCGCGAAAGCGTGGATATTTGCTAATCTACTCGCCGCATTTTTAATTGACGACATAATCCAGCCATCGCTGGATTTCCCCCCCAGAAGTGCCGGATCCGAAAAGAAGAACTAACTCGTTGTGGAGAATAACAAAAATGGTCATCTGGAGCTTACAGGTGGCCATTCGTGGGACAGTATCCCTGACAGCCTACAAAACGCAATTGAAGAACGCGAGGCATCGTCTTAACGAGGCACCGAGGCGTCGCATTCTTCAGATGGTTCAACCCTTAAGTTAGCGCTTATGGGAGTAATCCCCGCATATCCGGTTGTCAGGTCAGGATGGTAAGGCACCTGCTTTACACTTTCGCCCGTGGTCAGTGATGGCTGCGGGCGAATCGTA
>NZ_JBQDYE010000109.1:0-939 GCF_052044155.1 Salinisphaera sp. SWV1 | reverse complement strand
TAAGCGTACACGGTGGATGCCCTGGCAGTCAGAGGCGATGAAGGACGTGCTAATCTGCGATAAGCGTCGGTAAGGTGATATGAACCGTTATAACCGGCGATTTCCGAATGGGGAAACCCAGTGTGTTTCGACACACTATCATTAACTGAATCCATAGGTTAATGAGGCGAACCGGGGGAACTGAAACATCTAAGTACCCCGAGGAAAAGAAATCAACCGAGATTCCCCCAGTAGCGGCGAGCGAACGGGGAGGAGCCCAGAGCCTGAATCAGTGTGTGTGTTAGTGGAAGCGTCTGGAAAGGCGCGCGATACAGGGTGACAGCCCCGTACACAAAAATGCACATATTGTGAGCTCGATGAGTAGGGCGGGACACGTGGTATCCTGTCTGAATATGGGGGGACCATCCTCCAAGGCTAAATACTCCTGACTGACCGATAGTGAACCAGTACCGTGAGGGAAAGGCGAAAAGAACCCCGGCGAGGGGAGTGAAAAAGAACCTGAAACCGTGTACGTACAAGCAGTGGGAGCCTCTTTTATGGGGTGACTGCGTACCTTTTGTATAATGGGTCAGCGACTTATATTCTGTAGCAAGGTTAACCGAATAGGGGAGCCGAAGGGAAACCGAGTCTTAACTGGGCGTTAAGTTGCAGGGTATAGACCCGAAACCCGGTGATCTAGCCATGGGCAGGTTGAAGGTTGGGTAACACTAACTGGAGGACCGAACCGACTAATGTTGAAAAATTAGCGGATGACTTGTGGCTGGGGGTGAAAGGCCAATCAAACCGGGAGATAGCTGGTTCTCCCCGAAAGCTATTTAGGTAGCGCCTCGTGAATTCATCTCCGGGGGTAGAGCACTGTTTCGGCAAGGGGGTCATCCCGACTTACCAACCCGATGCAAACTGCGAATACCGGAGAATGTTATCACGGGAGACACACGG
>NZ_JBQDYE010000108.1:0-964 GCF_052044155.1 Salinisphaera sp. SWV1 | reverse complement strand
GCGTCCACATCGGCGGCTCGCTGTATCATCACTTTGTACGCAAAGATGATGTCCTGAAACGCATGTGGCGCGGCCGGACCGACACATAGTAGGCCGGTCAATCGGAGTGACCAACAACCCGGGGGGAGGGAAACTCCGACATACGTCGATTCGACCCGCCCGATCGCATTAGAACGTCCCCGGGGCAAACCCGGGGACTGATTTAAGCCGCTTCGTTGTAGTGTGTTTCGTCAACAGTTGTTCCGGTCTCGGCATCATCCGGCGACAATTTCCGACTTGGCTCCAATGCCGCCTTGAAACGCTTGAGCCGAAGCGAATTCGTAAGCACGAAGATGCTGGAAATACTCATCGCCCCGGCGGCGATCATGGGGTTGAGCAGCCAGCCCGTGAACGGGAACAGTGCACCGGCCGCCAGCGGGATCAGCAGCACGTTGTAACCATAGGCCCAGCCGAAATTCATGCGGATGGTACGCATGGTACGCCGCGACAAGGCGATCGCGTTGACCACGCCCGACAAGTCCGCCCGCATCAACACGACGTCGCCCGATTCGATGGCGATATCCGTGCCGCTGCCCACGGCGATGCCCACATCGGCCTGGGTCAGCGCTGGGGCATCGTTGATGCCGTCGCCGACGAACGCGACCGACTGGTTCTCGCCCTGGAGCCGCTTGATCTCGTCGGATTTGCCGTCCGGCATGACGCCGGCAACCACGGTGTCGATACCTAGTTCTTCCGCGATGGCATGGGCTGTCGCTTCGTTATCACCGGTCAGCATCGCCACCGACAAATCCATCGCGTGCAGCGCCTTGACCATACGCTTGGCTTCGCCACGCGCCGGATCGGCCACGGCGATCAGGGCCGCCAACTGCCCGTCGATGGCGGCGAATAGCGGTGTCTTGGCCGCCCGCGCCAGCGCGTCGGATCGATCCGCCAGCGACGACGTCTCGATGCCCAGGCTGTCCAT
>NZ_JBQDYE010000107.1:0-966 GCF_052044155.1 Salinisphaera sp. SWV1 | reverse complement strand
GCCGTGGAACCTGCATGCACAGGATTTAGCCATGAACCTGGCCGCCTGTGAATGATGGGGTTTGTGGATCGCTTACCAATGTCCCGCCGCGGTGCAACGATGGCTGGACGATACGTATCCGGCGATTGCGGCCCGGGCCAAAGCCGAAGGCGCCGAGATTCATTGGGGCGACGAGGCAGGCGTGCGGTCCGACGCCCGCGAAGGACGCTCCTATGCGCCGCGGGGCCAGACGCCGGTGGCCCCGATTCCGGCGCGCCGGGTTCGGGTGCAGATGATCTCGACCGTCACCAATGCCGGGCAGATGCGCTTCATGCTGTTCAAGGAGCCCATGCATGCGGCGTTATTGATCCGATTTTTCAAGCGTTTGATCGCCAGCAGCGATCGCAAGGTCTTTGTCATCCTGGACAATCTGCCCGTGCACCGGTCTTACGTCGTACGCGACTGGGTCCATGAGAATGCCGACGCGATTGAGCTGTTCTATCTGCCGTCCTACTCGCCGCACCTGAATCCCGACGAGTATCTCAACAACGATCTCAAGGCGCGTGTCCATCGTCATCCGCCGGCACGCTCAGCGCGAGTGCTCCATCAACAAATGCTGAGTGCGCTACGCAGCATTCAACGACGCGTCGATCACGTACGCCGTTACTTCAGACACCCGAAAGTGCAATATGCGGCGTGATGATTCTTTGCGTATTTGGTCGCCGGAGTAATAATCGGTGAAACGTGTCGACATTAGTTTAAATAAATCCTTATATAGCAACGATTTAGACCGATTTTTCCCGATTCGGATCGCCTAAATTTTTGGCCTCCGAAGCCGAAGGTCGCAGGTTCGAATCCTGCCGGGCGCACCAGACATAGAGAACCCGCCAGATGTGCGGGTTTTTTTATGCTTAAACGAAGCCCATTCGAACCTGCGACAGATAACAAGCCAGGTTCGACGAGTGCGCGCGAGCGCGCTCGAACCGG
>NZ_JBQDYE010000106.1:0-975 GCF_052044155.1 Salinisphaera sp. SWV1 | reverse complement strand
GCGTCCACATCGGCGGCTCGCTGTATCATCACTTTGTACGCAAAGATGATGTCCTGAAACGCATGTGGCGCGGCCGGGCCGACACATAATCGACCGGTCGATCGGATCAACAAACAATCCGACCTGGGATAACTTCGAAATACGCCGCTGCGAGTCTCTGGGGTTGGGCCGATCGCATTGGAACGTCCCCGGAGGCAAACCCCGGGGACTATTTCAAGCCGCTTCGTTGTAGGGCGCTTTGTCGACGGTCGTTTCCGTCTCGGCATCATTCGGCTGCGATTTTCGGCTTGGTTCCAATGCCGCCTCGAAACGCTTCAACCGGAGCGAATTCGTGAGCACGAAGATACTGGAAATACTCATCGCGCCCGCGGCAATCATGGGATTAAGCAACCAGCCCGTGAACGGGAACAGCGCGCCCGCCGCCACCGGGATCAGCAGCACGTTGTAACCGTAGGCCCAGCCGAAGTTCATGCGAATGGTGCGCATGGTGCGCCTCGACAACGCGATTGCATTGACCACGCCTGACAGATCCGCCCGCATCAGCACCACGTCGCCCGATTCGATGGCGATATCAGTGCCGCTGCCCACCGCAATGCCGACATCGGCCTGGGTCAGCGCCGGGGCATCGTTGATGCCGTCGCCAACGAAGGCGACCGACTGGTTCTTGCCCTGGAGCCGCTTGATCTCGTCGGATTTGCCATCCGGCATGACGCCGGCCACGACTGTATCGATGCCGAGTTCCTCGGCAATAGCGTGGGCGGTCGCTTCGTTATCGCCGGTCAGCATGGCGACCGACAGGTCCATCGCGTGCAGCGCCTCGACCATGCGCTTGGCTTCGCCCCGCGCCGGATCGGCCACCGCGATCAGAGCCGCCAGCTGCCCGTCGATGGCAGCGAACAGCGGTGTCTTGGCCGCCCGCGCCAGCGCGTCGGATCGATCCGCCAGCGACGACGTCTCGATGCCCAGGCTGTCCAT
>NZ_JBQDYE010000105.1:0-979 GCF_052044155.1 Salinisphaera sp. SWV1 | reverse complement strand
TCCGGGGATTAGCGGAAAACGAAGGGTCTGTATGCCGTGTAAATACGGTATTGATGACCAGATATTCCGTGTGAACATGGGCGTTCATACGCACTTCTGCAGATGCTTATCCAGAAGTCTGTTTCCGCGGGTCAAGAGCCGGCGCCAACGGTCCGCGAGTTGCAAAACAGGCGTAGCGAGCGAACAGCCTTCGCACTACTTGAGCCATTGCCGGCGGCTGGCATCGTGGCGGGTCGAGTCCCGGCCATCCTCTCGCCGCGTATGCGACAGCGCCTGCCGCAGCCTGCCCTGCTTTTCGGAATGCCGCGACGGCATCCGTCTAGCGCAATCCATCCCCATCAGCCAAGCGGATCGAAACCCGATGCAGACGCGCGATGCTTAACCCAGGACGCATGACGACCGGAGTGCCCGGGCTCGACGAGATCCTGCACGGCGGTTTGTTGGAAACCTATTCCTGCCTGGTGCGTGGCGGCCCGGGCACCGGCAAGACGACCCTCGGGATGCATTTTCTGACCACCGGCGAGGGCGGGGACGGGGTGCTCGTCTCCCTCGGTGAGACCGAGGGGCAACTGCGTCGCAATGCGCAGCTCAGCGGGCTGGCGCTGGACGGCGTTCCGGTGCTGGATGTGTCGCCGTCGATCAACCTCTCCGGTGCCGACGAAACCTTCAATCTCCTGGAAACCTGGGAAGTCGAGGCGGGCTCGATCCACGACTCGATTCTCGAATATGTGCGCAAGCACCGGCCTCAACGGGTGTTCATCGATGCGCTCAGTGAATTGCGTCACATGTCGCCCGACGCCTTTCAGTTCCGCAAGCAGGTGCTTTCGCTGTTGCGCCAGCTGACGGCTCTGGGCGCGACCGTGGTCTGCACCGCAGAAGCGGGCAGCGCCGCGGACGATGACCTGCAGTTCCTCAGCGATGGTGTGGTCGAGCTTGCGCAGGTGCCGAGCGGCCGCATGTGCGCGGTGAGCAAACTCAG
>NZ_JBQDYE010000104.1:0-995 GCF_052044155.1 Salinisphaera sp. SWV1 | reverse complement strand
GGTTGTTGTCGATCGGCAGGTCGCCCCGTTCGGTATAGCGCACGAGTTTCGGCCAGACGTTGTGCAGGTAGGTCAAGGCCTGGCCCAGCTTGCTCTGGGGCGTGACCACCGGCCGGGTTTTATCCAGCCAGGCCTTGAGCGCATCGAGTATCGGCTGGCTTTGTTCGGCTCGGGCGCCCAGGCGCTCGGCATCGCTGGCGTGTTTGAATTCGCGTTCGACGCGGTAGAGTTTGGCGAACAAGGCAATCGCCTGATCGGCGCGACCGGATTTGTGTTGCGGCTGGGCCCGCTTGGCCTCGACGAACTTGCGTCGCGCATGGGCCATGCATGTCAGATGTGCCACCCCCTCGCGTCGCGCCACGGCGTTGTAGCCGCCATAGTCATCGGTCATCAGATAACCACGCCATCCTTCGAGCAATCGCTTGGGCACCTCGCCCGCACGGCTGGGGTCATAATCGAACAGGACGATCGGCTGCTGCGGCGGGCCGCCGCGCTGCACCCACATATAACTTTCCGACGTCGGGGATCGGCCCGGTTCCTTGAGCACCTGGATACGGGTCTCATCCATATGGATGACCGCCGACTCGAGCATGACATCGCGCGCCAGGTTGAACAGCGGCTGCAACGCCCGGCTGGTCTGGATCGTGGCCCGGGCCAGACTCTGGCGCGGCACCTCGACCCCATGGCGCCCCAACACCTTGGCAAACCGGTGCAGCGGCAGACCGTCGACGTACTTGACGCTCAGCAGCATGGCCAACAGGCCGGCACTGAACTGGCTGCGGGGCAGGACCCGCGGCACGGCGGGGGCGGTGATCGGCGCATGCGTGCCCTTCGGGCACCCGTAGCGCGGGCGGACCGTGCGGATGACCCGCACCTGCATGGGCACGATGTCCAGCTGCTCGCTGACCTCTTCGCCGATGCGCACCATCGGCGTGCCGCAGTCGCACTGGCGTGCCTCGTCGGGCACGTCCACGACCTGCGTGATGCGGGGCAGC
>NZ_JBQDYE010000103.1:0-1036 GCF_052044155.1 Salinisphaera sp. SWV1 | reverse complement strand
TCGATCAGGTCGCGCATGCGACTTTGCACGCGCGCCGCGCTTTCCCGCTTGCGCCGATGCAGGGATTCAACGCCCAGACCCAGCACGTCGGCGAGCTGCGCCTTGTTCACATGAAGCTGCCGCGCAATCACACTCGATTCGATCAGGCCATCGCCGATCGGGTGCAGGAGCTCGGTGTTTCGACCGGTCGTCGCCGTCATCGGATGCCACCTATGTGGGCCGTATATACATTCTAATCACATGACACGTGGGCCGCCTAATCACATGACACGTGGGCCGCAGGTGCCCCTCGCCTACACGGACAGCTCGGCCCGTCCCAGCCTGCTCGACGTCCTCGAGCCATCAGGCGCTCGAAATCCGAGGCCTCCAGGGTAAATGCGACACACGCCGCTTGATCGGCGCCACCCTTCCCGGCGCAACGTCGGGGCTATCGGGACCGGTCACGGCGACGGCGTGGGGTTCCAGCATCGCTTTGACAGCGCGGGACTGTCTATTGACCGGATCTGGGGCCTTGCTCTGATCTGCCGGTGTCGCTGGCTTCGGCATCGGGCATCACCAGCTGGGTCGAACCGCTGGGTCGATCGAACGCATGCGCCTGGATCAGGGTCGCCATAGCGGCACTGTAATCCACCATGGGCGTCGCATTGTGCAGGCGCTGCGCGGTTTCGATCACACGCTGTAATGGCGCGGGTTCCCCCGTACGCGAGAGCAGGCGGACGGCGGCGAGATAGTCGTCGTTCAGGATGCTCGGGATGATGACGCGGGTCAGCCCCGACCGGGATAACTCGGCATTCATGAACAGGCGGGATAAACGGCCGTTCCCATCCTGGAACGGATGCACTTCACTGATGAGGTGGTGCAGGAATATCGCCCGAGCCACCGGATCTCGAACGGCGTGGCCTATCTCGAAGCCGGTCTTGAGTGTGCCCGGCACCTGTTCTGGCGCCACGAAGCGATAAGCGCCGACGCGATTGGGCCGGATCTTGAACGCCCCCGGGCGTATGCCAGGCCGGGCACTGAATAGCTCGCGATGCCA
>NZ_JBQDYE010000102.1:0-1042 GCF_052044155.1 Salinisphaera sp. SWV1 | reverse complement strand
CTTGATTAGTTCGCAAACTCAGCTTGCCTCAATTGGGTTTCGGTACAAGGGGTTGTGCGAGCAGCGGCTTTCGCCAGTCGAGGCAAGATGGTTCGCAGGTTATAACGGCGGTTGAATCGATACTGAAATTCAGCGAAGTAGCGCGAGGCGTACTTGGCGAAGTTGAAGGCATGATAGGTGCCGGTGATAGCGGTTTTGAGATTACCGAGGATGATATTCACACAGCGGAACTCCGCATGCTCGGCGGCGGCCCGTCCGGAGCCGGTGATGACGGCATGATGTTCAGCCACCTCCAAAGCCAGCGCGCCAAATGCCGGCAAGCCATCCGACCAGGCCTGGGTATTCACGTGCAGCGCCCTATTGGCCCACTGGCTGATCGCGTCCTTGGTGAAGGGCAGACAATGAATCGCGACTTGATGCGGGCGGTTGTCGTCGACGGTGGATACCGCGATCACAAACGGGACTTTGTTGGGCGAGCCACGGCCGCGCTTGCCAGGCCGTTCCCCGCCCAGATACGCATCGTCGATCTCGACCCGGCCGGACAGCTGGCGGCGCGATTCCCGCCCCATCATGGTGTGCAGGATCTTGTGTTTGATCCGCCAGGCCGCGCTGTAGCCCACCCCCAGATGGCGCATCAATTCCAGCGCCGAGACATTGTTCTTGGCCTGAGTCAGCAGGTGCATGGCCAGAAACCAGACCGTCAAGGGCAGCTTGGTGGCAGCGAAGATCGTGCCCGCCGTTGCTGTGGTCTGATGTCGGCAGCGCCGACATTGCCAGTGCGTGCGGCCGGCGCGCTCGAACGTCGTGCTCAAACGGCCGCGACAGCTCGGGCAGATGAAACCCTGCGGCCAGCGCGACTGGATCAACGCGGCTTCGCATTGGGCCTCGGTGCCGTACTGCTGCATGAATTCGGCCATCGACAAGCCTGGCTGGAATTGAACCCGATTCATTGCCATAACAACGTCCCTGTGTGGGTTATGGCTTTATTATCCGAACTCGGTGGGTCATATCCTGACCCTGCTGAGTTTCCGAACTAATCAAG
>NZ_JBQDYE010000101.1:0-1045 GCF_052044155.1 Salinisphaera sp. SWV1 | reverse complement strand
AAATAATTCTGCTGCATTTCCTCTTCTTATTTTGCAGTCGTGTTCATTCATTACCACGTCCAGACGCCAGTGCAGCTTATTCTCCACGTGCCAGTGATTTCGGATCGCTGTGGCGAATTTCTCAGCGGTAAAATCAGCAGAACTGATATAATATCTGACCGTCATTTCTGGCTCTTTCTTTTGTTCTGCTATTATTGACCGAAAGGAGACTGCCACGCATAATTTCTTCAGCCCTTTCCATTCAAACGTGAAATCAATAAGTTCATCAGGGACATCGCAAACAATGTGAAGACGGATTTCTTCTCTGCCGTGACTCTTTTCACTGATTGCGTAACTGTCATGCTCTGGATTATTTAATTCTTTCAGCGGAAATTTTTCCTCAAAGGCTTTATTTAGCCGCCCCTGGGTTCCTTTTACCGCGAATAAATAATCACCTCCCTGTTTTTGTATCTTCTCTGCAATATCTTTCTGGCAACCCATCGCATCAGTTGTGATGATTTTTCCTTTAATATCCAGCATGTTAAGAAGTTCAGGGATAGCTGTAATCTCATTGGATTTCTCATCCGTCCTGATCTGTCCGATGACCAGACTGTGCATTGTTGAGAACGCACTAATGACATGAATCGCTCCCCTGCGGCGACTCTTGTCATAAGAGTGCCGGAGCGTTTTTCCATCAATTGCAATGACGTCTTTATCATCTGAAGAATGGCAGTCACGCATCCAGTTAATAAAGCACTCGTGAAATTTTGCAGGACTGATACAGGATACAACTCTGGCAATGGTATCGTGAACAGGAATACCATTTTCAAAATCACCATATTGCTTCAAAAAATCGAGATGTGTTTCCCCAAAATCCTCTATATCTTCCCAGCCTTCTGCACCAGAAATAACGGCACAAATAGTCAACAGTAGAATATCTGACAATTTATGTTCCACTTTCCAGGCTTGTCTGTAATCGGGGATAATAGAAATATGTTCCATCAATTTTTTAAGTTCCATTTTGTTCTCCTTAATTATGTAAGGAGTATTTGATCATGTATAAGCA
>NZ_JBQDYE010000100.1:0-1064 GCF_052044155.1 Salinisphaera sp. SWV1 | reverse complement strand
CGGCGGCCGTCACAAAGCGTGTCTTGATCCCGTTCATCAGCGCCCGATAGGCCAGCGCGATGGCCAGATGGCTCTTGCCCACACCGCTCGGGCCGAGCAGCACGATGTTTTCGGTGCGCTCGATGAACGTCAGGGCCGCCAGTTCCTGGAGTTGCGCCCGGGGCGCGCCCGAGGCAAAGCCGAAGTCGTACTGCTCGAGGGTCTTGACCGCCGGCAGGGTCGCCATCCGCAACAGGGTCTGGCGACTGCGCTCGGCCCGGGCATCGCGCTCGGTGATCAGCAGCTGCTCGAGGAAGTCGGCGAAGCTGGTCTCCTGGCCGGCTGCCTGCTGTGCGAGGTGCGGCCACTCGGCATCGATCCGATCCAGCTTGAGGCCCTGGCACAGCGCACGGATCCGCTCATGTTGAAGGTTCATGCCGGGACCTCCAGCAGCGCCTGGTAGACCGACAGCGGATGCTGCAGGCTCTCATGCGGGAGGGCATGACCGCTCGGCTGGGACGGCGCGCCCGCTGGCGTGGCCGCCGCGATCGGCAGCGGTAAAAGCGCGTGCCGTTCCTCGGCCAGGCGCACGGCGGGCTTGTCGCCGGTGGTGCCATGGATGCGCTGATGTGCCACCTCCGCACACCAGCGCCCGATGTGTGCATTGGCGGTCGGAACATCCAGCGTAAGCCCGGCCATCTTCAGCGTCGCGGCCAGCGGCGTGACGAAGCTGCCCTTGAGATAGCCGTTGAAGCGCTCGACCTTGCCCTTGGTCTGAGCCCGGTACGGACGACAGACCCGCGGCCGGAAGCCGTAGGTCTCGGCCAACGCGGCCAGCGCCGGATGCCAGCGATGCGCCCCCGCGCCATAGGCATCGCGCTCGAGAATGATGGCGCCGGCATTGTCGAACAACACGTCCTGCGTCACGCCGCCGAAATAGGCGAAGGCCTCGCGTAATCCGGTCAGCCATGCCTGGCTGTCCTCGCGCGCGCCAAAGCGCACGAACGTCGCTCGGCTATAACCCAGGGTCGCCACGAAGGCCTTGAGCGGTGAACGACCGCGGCGAATGGTCGTGAAGTCCACCT
>NZ_JBQDYE010000099.1:0-1066 GCF_052044155.1 Salinisphaera sp. SWV1 | reverse complement strand
CGATAAGCCAATCTCTCCGCTGTCGCTATTGACGGAGAGATTGAGATGTCGGAGACAAGGAAATACTGGTCGCAGCACCTGGCGGCCATTGCGGCCGAGGGGATCACGACCCGCGGCTATGCCGAGCGGGAAGGCCTGTCGGCCGACTCGCTGTATTATTGGCGGCGACGCCTGAAGAGGGATGCCGCCGCTTCGGGCCCGCCGGCGGCCGGTCGGCCCACGGGTCGGCAATTGGTCCCGGTACAGATCACGGGGCGTCCCCCGTCAGGCCCGGCGTGCACTCTGGCGATTGGCCCGGACGTTTCTCTGACGCTGGATCAACTGCCGGATCCGCAGTGGCTGGCCTCCCTGGCGGCGGCGACCGCCGGTCGGGGGCACTGATGCACCCCGGCAGTCAGATTGGGGGCGTATATCTGCACTGCGCGCCGGTGGACTTCCGAAAGCAGATCAACGGACTGGCGGCCATCGTCGAACAGGAACTGGACGTCAGCCCGTTCGGCGATACGCTGTTTGTCTTCATCAACCGACGGCGCACCGGTCTCAAGGCCTTGTACTGGCACCGCAACGGATTCTGTCTGTGGCAAAAGCGGCTGGAAAAGCAGCGCTTTGCCTGGCCGGATGCGGCCGATAGCGGGGCCACCTGCGCCTTATCGATGCACGAGTTGCAATGGCTACTGGAAGGCTTCGATCTTTGGCACAACAAGCCGCATAAAACGCTGAATTATCGCGCATCGTGCTGATGAACAAGCTATAATATAAACAGCTTAAAAAGGGTTTATCGCACGGGTTTCGATGGTTTTGAAGTTCCAGATTCCGGATCCCGACCCGATCGGCTCGTTACCGCGTTCGGCGGAAGAACTCCAGGCGCTTCGAGAAGCCGATCGGGCGCAGCTGGCCGAAGCCCTGGCGCTGCAAATCCAGGCGGAGGTCGATCGGCGCGTCGCCACCGAAGTGGCCGAGAAGGTTCAGGAGATTCTCGAGCGCTGGCGTCTGGCCCAGCACCGGATGTTCGGTCCCAGCAGCGAAGCGCATGCCGGCCAGGGCCGGCTATTCAACGAGGCCGAGC
>NZ_JBQDYE010000098.1:0-1094 GCF_052044155.1 Salinisphaera sp. SWV1 | reverse complement strand
ACCGCCCTGCCCGAGAAACGTCTGACCGGCGAAGTCGGCCGAACGACGGGTCAGCTGCGGCTGTTCGCCAAGGTCCTGCGCCGTGGGGATTATCTCGGCGCCCGCATCGATACCGCCACCGATGCCGCCCCGGATCTGCGCCAGATCCAGCAGGCGCTCGGCCCGGTGGCGGTGTTCGGCGCCTCCAATTTCCCGTTCGCCTTCTCGGTCGCCGGCGGCGATACCGCGTCGGCCTTTGCCGCCGGCTGCCCGGTGGTGGTCAAGGCACACCCGGGGCATATGGTCACCTCGGAGATGGTGGGCAACGCCATCGAGGCGGCGGTGAAAAAATCCGGCATGCCGGCCGGCACTTTCAACATGATCTTCGGCGGCATGGTCGGCGCGCAGCTGGTGCAGGAACCGGCGATCAAGGCGGTCGGCTTCACTGGCTCGCAAACGGGGGGCCGGGCGCTGTTCGATCTGGCCTCGCAGCGTGAGGAGCCGATCCCGGTCTATGCCGAGATGTCGAGCGTGAACCCGATGTTCATGCTGCCGGCCGCAATCGAGGCCCGCGGCGCCGAACTCGCCGAGGGCCTGGCCGGCTCGGTCTGTCTCGGGGCCGGCCAGTTCTGTACCGGGCCCGGGGTGATCATCGGGGTGAAGTCGCCCGCGATGACGGCCTTCATCGAAACCCTCGGCGAAGCGCTCAGGAGCAAGCCGGGCCAGGTGATGCTGAACCATGGTCTGCTGGATAACTACCAGCATGGGGTGGAACGTCTGAAAGGCCTGAACGGCGTGCGGGAAGTCGTGGCCGGCTCCGCCGAATCGAACCAGGCGGCGGCGCGGCTGTTCATGGCCGACAAGTCGGTATTGTTCGACGACGCCCAGCCATTGATGGAAGAGGTGTTCGGCCCGAGCACGGTGGTGGTCGAGCTGGACAGCGCCGACGAACTCGAGGCCGCCGCGCGGGCGATCAACGGCCAGCTGACGGCAACGGTGACCGGCGACGACGCCGAGATCGCCCGGCACAAGCCACTCGTCACGGCACTGTCGCGGCGCGCCGGGCGGGTGTTGTTCAACGGCTTCCCGACCGGGGTGGCGGTCAACGATGCGAT
>NZ_JBQDYE010000097.1:0-1127 GCF_052044155.1 Salinisphaera sp. SWV1 | reverse complement strand
CTCACACTGCGCAATATGCCGATGATGGCGGACACCGGATTGCAGATGGTGTTCTTCAATCTGGTCACGGTATTTGCCTTTCTCGTGCCCATCGCCCTGGTCTCGGCCGAGCTGGCCACTGCGTGGCCCAAAAACGGCGTTTTCCACTGGCTGGAGGAGGCATTCGGCACCCGCTGGGGCTTGGTCGCGGTGTGGCTGCAGTGGGTGCAAAGCCTGTTCGGCATCACCTCCATCCTCTCCTATGTCGCTGCCAGTCTGGCCTATGCGTTCGATCCGCGCCTGGCGGGCGACCGCGATTTCGTCGTCGCCATCATACTCGCCGTCTACTGGATCGCCACCTTCGCCAACCTGCGCGGGACCCGGGCCTCCGGGGTGATCTCCAGCCTGTGCCTGGGCGCCGGCGTACTCCTACCCAGCGTCATACTTATATCAATGACCATCGTCTATGTGGCGCAAGGCAAGCCCGTTCACCTGTCCTTCTCGACCGCGCCCTCCAGCTGGCTACCCCTGTCCCACCCGCGGGAGAGCCTGGTGCTGTTTTTGAGCTTCATATTCGGCGTGGTCGGCATCGAGGTATCGGCCAGCCATGCGCGCGAGATCCGCAACGTGCGCCGGAATTATCCGATCGCCGTCTTCGCCGCCGCCGTGATCGGCTTTGTGTTGACGTTGCTGGGCGGACTCGCCGTGGCCGTGGTGGTGCCCGCGAGCCGCCTGGACATGGTCTCGGGCAGCGTGCAGGCATTGCAGGCACTGTTTGCCACTTGGCACCTGGCAGTGCTTGTTCCGGCAGCCGCTGTACTGGTGGCGCTGGGCGCCGCCGGGCAGGTCAGTACCTGGGTGGTCGGCCCCGTCAAGGGGCTGTGGGCGGCCGGCTGCGACGGCAACCTGCCCCCTTGTCTGCAGTCAGTAAACCGTCACGGCGTACCGAGCAATCTGCTGATGCTGCAGGCGCTGGCCATGAGCGCGGTAGCCCTCGTGTTTCTCGTCGTACCGTCCGTGGATACCGCTTTTCTGATACTCACCTCCATGGCCGTGGTGCTCTACTGCGGAATGTATCTACTGCTGTTCGCCGCCGCGATCCGGCTGCGCTACAGTGAGCCGGACACGCCACGACCGTATCGCGTACC
>NZ_JBQDYE010000096.1:0-1136 GCF_052044155.1 Salinisphaera sp. SWV1 | reverse complement strand
TGTCTGTCTTGATATTTATTGTCATGGTTATTCCTCCTTAAACTTAAACAGTATGTGGTCTGCCGGCCAAATTATGCAGCATGTCACCTTTTGCATTAATCATCTGGAAAATCAGTTCCATCACTTGTTGATGTGACTCTGACAAATGGGATAACTCTTCTTTGAGTCGGTCAATAATACTTTGTAACGCTGCCATGTCTGCCTTGTTCAAGGCCAAATCAGCGTTATTATGTTGTAAATCAGCTTGCTTTTTATTATTGATGGTCTGAGTTATTCCGCTGCCCACACCAACGGCGACTTGTGTTGCCTGTGATCCTGTACGGATTGCATGGCTCATTGTTAAACCAGCAAAACTGCCCCCTAATTTAGTCACTGCACTCCCGACAGTGTTTGATATGCCTGTCGAAATTTGGGCAACTTTGGCCGAAAACTCGGCTCCTTTAGCCACAAGACTTGCGGTGTTAGCACCGAGTTTTGCGCCAATATTAGCCAGGCATTTTAGTGCCGAACCGCCAAAGGTCATTACGGTTGAAACTACAGTCAATGCGACTTCAATCGCAGTGAGTATCGGCCCTAATATTTTCATTGCCTCTTGGGATATCAGGCCATCTTCCGCCGCTTGTTTCACTGCCATATTCGCCATCCCAATTACGCCTGAGGCAACCATCATTGCACCGGCAACGGCTCCTACCCCTGAGGCCACCATGATGGCACCGACAATCACTGAGGCTATGGCGCTGAGCCAGCCAAAAATCTTTGATGCGATGCCGGATTTCTTGACTTGCTTGGCATTCTCTTCTGTTTCTTTGATTTTCTCTTGATTCTCTTCAATTTTCTTCATGTTTTGTTCATGAAGACGCTGAATATCAGCGATTTTTATGTCTTTGCGTACTTCTTCTAAATTAGAAACTAGCTTACCTAACTCAATCTCAAATGTATCAGGTGAAGCAAGCGTAAACTTCGTTAGCACTGAAACATAATTTGATATCAGTTGAGATCCTGCCGCGCCGCGGGTGACCGACTCCAATAATTTAGTGACTTCTTGCTGTTGGCCTTCAGTAACTTGGCTGGCAACCACTGCTAGTGGTGCAGGGAGCTGTACGCCCTGAGAACTCACCCCGCCATTTTTATCCTTC
>NZ_JBQDYE010000095.1:0-1150 GCF_052044155.1 Salinisphaera sp. SWV1 | reverse complement strand
CTAGTGTCCTGTAACTCAATTTCGTAGCATTGGTCACAGGCTTGAACATGGGTGTGTCTGATGCCGCGCGGTCGTTTTCTCCCCCCGATTCATTTGTCATCGACAGAAGCCGACGAACTCACGTCACTGGCCCGTTCACGCAGTTATCCGTTCAGTATCGTACAGCGAGCCCAGATCGTGCTCGCCTGCGTTGAAGGCCATACTAATAAAGCGGTGGCCGCGCGGCTGGACGTGTCGCCCCGAACCGTCAGTAAATGGCGGCAACGCTTCGTGACGCAGGGCGTGGCGGGTCTACATGACGTCACACGGCCCGGCCGGCCGCGCGAGATTGACGATGAGCGGGTAATGGAACTGCTCAACCATACGCTGCAGCACACGCCAGAGGATGCGACTCACTGGAGCACCCGACGCATGGCCCAGCAGGTTGGCGTATCGCATATGACGGTGCAGCGGATCTGGTCGGCATTTGACGTGGCGCCGCATCGTCAGCGTCATTTCAAGTTGTCCACGGATCCGTATTTCGCGGAGAAAGTGCGCGATGTCGTCGGGCTGTATCTCAACCCGCCGGATAAGGCCTTGGTGCTCTGCGTGGATGAAAAAAGTCAGGTGCAGGCGCTGGATCGCACCCAGCCGATGTTGCCGCTGGGCCTGGGCTACGTGGAAGGCGTGACGCACGATTACGTCCGCCACGGCACCACCACGCTATTCGCCGCGCTGGATATCGCCACCGGCGAGGTCATCGCACGATGCCAGCATCGGCATCGACACCAGGAGTTTCTACGTTTCCTGCGGCATATCGAGCGTCAGGTACCGGCCGAACTGGATGTGCATCTCGTCCTCGATAACTACGCCACTCATAAGCATCCCAAGGTCCGGGCCTGGCTGGCGCAACGACCCCGTTTTCACCTGCATTTCACGCCGACCTATGCCTCGTGGCTCAATCAGGTCGAGCGGTGGTTTGCCCATATCACCGAACGCGCCATTCGGCGCGGCTCCTTCAAAAGCGTCAAGGATCTGGTCGCCCGCATTGATCGATTCGTCGAGCAGCACAATGCGCAATGTGCGCCATTCGTCTGGTACGCCTCGGCCGATTCCATCCTGCGCAAAATCGAACGACTATGTGAACGAATTTCCGTTACAGGACACTAGG
>NZ_JBQDYE010000094.1:0-1163 GCF_052044155.1 Salinisphaera sp. SWV1 | reverse complement strand
CGACTTTCAGACGCAGTTCGGCTACGAAACGCGCTCATGCGGCCTCCAATGCGGCCATCCGCATCAGGTTGTAACTGGCAAACACCAGCTTGGCCTGAGCGGCGACCCGATCCAGTCCACGCAGCATCGTCTGCTTCAGCGGTCGGGCGTATTTGCCCCAGCCGAATGGCGTCTCGACGCGGTGACGGGCATTGATCGACTTCGCGTAGCCAACGTGGCGTGTCGTACGGGCGTCGATCGCTGATCGTCGTCCCTTGTTGTTCCGGGCCACGTGCGGCGTCACGCGGGCCTTGCGCGCGCCCTCCACGAAGCGTTGCTGGTCGTAGTTCTTGTCGGCGCCCACCGTCAGTCGGCGCCGGCCGGGTCTTCGATCCAGCATCGCCAGCGCCGCATCGACTTCGGCGGTGCCGCTGGCGTGCGTGGTCTCGGCGTCAACGACCAGCGCGTGGCGATTGTCGGTCAGCACGTGGCCGATATAACACAGTCGGCTGGGTTGGCCCTTGGCTTTCTTGTACAGCCGGGCGTCGGGGTCGGTCTTGCATTCATGCGTGTCAGAACGCCTCACCTCGCCCTTGAAGTCGGGCGGCCCGTTCGGCGGCTCGTCGTCCTCGTCTTTGCGCCGATAGCTGCCCATCGACGCCCAGGCGTCGATCAACGTGCCGTCTACACAGAAATGCTGGTCGGACAACAGCCGGCGCTGGCGGGCTTGATCGACCACCGCGTCCAACAACCGACCGGTCACCGCGCCATCGATGAACCGCTGGCGGTTTTTGGTGAACGTGGTGGCGTCCCAGACCGCATCATCCAGCGACAGCCCGACGAACCAGCGAAAGAGCATGTTGTAGCGGAGCTGCTCGACAAGCTGGCGCTCGGAGCGGATCGAGTACAGGATCTGAAGTAATAAGGCCCGGATCAGGCGTTCCGGGGCGATACCCGGGCGGCCCGTATGCGAGTAGCTGACCGTCAACGTCCCGTCCATCGACTCCAGTGCCCCATCGACCAGCGATCGAATCCGGCGCAACGGATGATCCGCGGGCACAAAATCGGTCGTCTGTGAATACGAAAACAGCGACGGTTGTTCGGCGTCCGGGCTTCGCATCGGTTCGGCTCCTATTCACTCTCCACTGCTGACTATTGTCCCGAGATTTGTCGGGTTTTTCAGC
>NZ_JBQDYE010000093.1:0-1193 GCF_052044155.1 Salinisphaera sp. SWV1 | reverse complement strand
AACTGCCAGGCATCAAATTAAGCAGAAGGCCATCCTGACGGATGGCCTTTTTGCGTTTCTACAAACTCTTTTGTTTATTTTTCTAAATACATTCAAATATGTATCCGCTCATGAGACAATAACCCTGATAAATGCTTCAATAATATTGAAAAAGGAAGAGTATGAGTATTCAACATTTCCGTGTCGCCCTTATTCCCTTTTTTGCGGCATTTTGCCTTCCTGTTTTTGCTCACCCAGAAACGCTGGTGAAAGTAAAAGATGCTGAAGATCAGTTGGGTGCACGAGTGGGTTACATCGAACTGGATCTCAACAGCGGTAAGATCCTTGAGAGTTTTCGCCCCGAAGAACGTTTTCCAATGATGAGCACTTTTAAAGTTCTGCTATGTGGCGCGGTATTATCCCGTGTTGACGCCGGGCAAGAGCAACTCGGTCGCCGCATACACTATTCTCAGAATGACTTGGTTGAGTACTCACCAGTCACAGAAAAGCATCTTACGGATGGCATGACAGTAAGAGAATTATGCAGTGCTGCCATAACCATGAGTGATAACACTGCGGCCAACTTACTTCTGACAACGATCGGAGGACCGAAGGAGCTAACCGCTTTTTTGCACAACATGGGGGATCATGTAACTCGCCTTGATCGTTGGGAACCGGAGCTGAATGAAGCCATACCAAACGACGAGCGTGACACCACGATGCCTGCAGCAATGGCAACAACGTTGCGCAAACTATTAACTGGCGAACTACTTACTCTAGCTTCCCGGCAACAATTAATAGACTGGATGGAGGCGGATAAAGTTGCAGGACCACTTCTGCGCCCGGCCCTTCCGGCTGGCTGGTTTATTGCTGATAAATCTGGAGCCGGTGAGCGTGGGTCTCGCGGTATCATTGCAGCACTGGGGCCAGATGGTAAGCCCTCCCGTATCGTAGTTATCTACACGACGGGGAGTCAGGCAACTATGGATGAACGAAATAGACAGATCGCTGAGATAGGTGCCTCACTGATTAAGCATTGGTAACTGTCAGACCAAGTTTACTCATATATACTTTAGATTGATTTAAAACTTCATTTTTAATTTAAAAGGATCTAGGTGAAGATCCTTTTTGATAATCTCATGACCAAAATCCCTTAACGTGAGTTTTCGTTCCACTGAGCGTCAGACCCCGTAGAAAAGATCAAAGGATCTTCT
>NZ_JBQDYE010000092.1:0-1345 GCF_052044155.1 Salinisphaera sp. SWV1 | reverse complement strand
CCCTCCGTCGCAGTTTGCTAGGCCGAGAGACGGTTGAAACGTCGATTCCTGTCACTGCCTAAGCTAGCTGAGCACGTCACAAATGCTGAAGCTTGAAAAATCGGATTTCTCACAAATCAATGACTAGCGATGCATCGAAGCCCGCGTTTTCGTCTCGATAACCCCGCTGATTGCTGATAACCCGCGTGTTTCCTCGGTCGGTATCGACGGTGACGTCAGCAGAATAATGATTGTGGCCGTATATCCAGAGAGGCGCAGCCTCACCCATCAGATGTTCGAGATTCGAGTGAAAATAGGGCGTCAACGCATCACCGGAGCCGAACCGAGGATCGACAACGGCCCACGTCGGGGCAAAATGGGTAACGACCACGGCAGGGTCGTCGACGCACAGCCTCTGTTCGAGCCATTTCACGCTGTTAGCGTGCCATTCCGCCATGAGGCTGGGCGAGATGAGTTGGCCATAGTAGTGTCTGATTTCCGAAAAATCCGACACAACAGGGTGTGCAGCTCGAGCGGCATCGATCCAATTCAGGGGGCCAGAGCCAAAATCCGTCCACAGTGTGGAGCCTATGAACCGCTGGCCCCCGATTTGCACCTCGTCGTTTTCCAGCAGATGAACGCCGCGCTCATTGGCAAATTGCCGAGCGTTGTCTATGAACGCGGGCACGTGCTGGCCATAAAACTCGTGGTTTCCCAGCACGTAGACGACGGGTTTCGTAAACTCTCGGGCGGCCCATGCGATCCCCGTGGTGCTGGTGTGAATGTCGCCGGCCATGATCACGACGTCACAATCGACATCATCGCGTATTCGTGACTTTTCGGGTCGGCGATAAAACTCGAGATGCAGATCGCTGAGGATGCGCAGTTTCACTGAGTTATATCCGCTGCGTTCGTATTGTCGTGGAGCGGGTTATCGAGTGAATGCAATGCCCGTGACGCGGTGTTTGCGACCAATTCGAGAAATTTGCGTGTCTGATCGAGTTTGAGATTAACGACGTCTGTCGGCACGGGATTTTGGCGGAACGCCTCGCGGAATTCCTCAGCCACCTGGCTATCCAGTGTGACCCATTGCGTAGCCACCCGCAGCCGCCCCCGTTCGATATCGAACACCGTAATCACATCCGTCTCGGCCGGCGCGACCGGTGGTCGAATAGGCGCGGTAGGATCGTTTGCGACCAACGGTCGAGGTGAGTGTGGTCGCCCATCGATGAGGGTGTTGTCGGCGTAGGACGTCAGTTCGCGAATTTTTTGTTCTCGCGCTTCGGGTGTTTTCTCGTTGTTTACCGAATCCTGCGCGGCGCAATCGATCACTGCCGCGAGCTCCTCAGCCGGCGGAAGCAATCCT
>NZ_JBQDYE010000091.1:0-1457 GCF_052044155.1 Salinisphaera sp. SWV1 | reverse complement strand
GCGGTGCGGATCGCGATCGCCAGATCCATGCTGCCGTTGCCGGCCAGATAGCCCACCGCGCCGCCGTAGACGCCGCGCTTGACCGGCTCGATCTCGTCGATGATCTCCATCGCCCGGATCTTGGGGGCGCCCGAGAGCGTGCCGGCCGGGAACGCCGCCCGCAGCGCATCCATGGGCGTCAGATCGTCTCTGAGCTTGCCGGTGACGTTCGACACGATATGCATGACGTGCGAATAACGCTCGATCGCCATGCGCTCGGTCAGCTTGACCGTGCCCGGCGTCGCCACCCGGCCGACATCGTTGCGGCCGAGGTCGATGAGCATCAGATGCTCGGCGATCTCCTTCGGATCTTCCAGCAGCTCCTCGGCGAGCGCTTCGTCTTCGGCCGGCGTGAGGCCGCGTTTGCGGGTGCCGGCGATCGGGCGGACCGTGACCTCGCCGTCCATCGCGCGTACCAGGATCTCCGGCGAGGCGCCCACGACGTGGTGATCGCCGAAGTTGAAATAGAACATGTACGGCGACGGGTTCAGGCTGCGCAGCGCCCGATACAACGACATCGGTTCGGCGTTGAACGGCGCCGACAGACGCTGGCTCGGCACCACCTGCATCACGTCGCCGGCCTGGGTGTATTCGCGGATACGGCGCACGGCGTCCTCGTAGCCGGCCTGGGTCAGGCCGGAGACGAAACGGCCATTGTCGATGGCGGGGTCGATTGCCCGGTCGACCCCGGGATCGATTGCCGCGCCCTCGGTGCCGGTACGTGCCGCCGCCTGCGGCAGGGGGGCATCCAGCGCATCCAGAATGGCCTCGATCCGGGTCTCCACCCGGGCCCGGTCCCCGGCATCGCCTTCCAGATAGTGAGCCACGACATAGAGCTTGCCCGAGAGATTGTCGAAGATGACCAGCTCCTCGGCCACCAGCAACAGAATATCGGGCAGATCCAGCGGATCGTCCTTGTCCTGCCCGCCGCCGGCCAGACGCGGCTCGATATAGCGAATCGTGTCGTAGCCGAAATAGCCGACCAGACCGCCGGTCAGGCGCGGCAGTTCGGGCAACCGCGGCAGCGGGCGGGCATCGTTGAACGCCTGGATCCAGGCCAGCGGATCGGCGGTCTCGAGTGTCTCGATGACACCGTCATCGGTTTCGTGCACGAGCGTTCTGCCGCGCACGCGAATACGCTCGGTGGCCGGCAGGCCGATGATGGAATAACGGCCCCAGCGCTCGCCGCCCTGCACGGATTCCAGCAGGAAGGAATAGGGCGCATCGGCGACTTTCAGATAAGTCGACAGCGGCGTGTCGAGATCGGCCAGCGCCTCGACCACCAGCGGTTCACGCCGGGCGAGTAGCGAAGCCTCGTAGGAGACGGAATCGGACATGGCGCATCAATCGATCGGATATTGACAAACAGGCGGCGCGACAACGCGCGCCGCAACGGGTGTGGGCATCAACCCCGCCAG
>NZ_JBQDYE010000090.1:0-1579 GCF_052044155.1 Salinisphaera sp. SWV1 | reverse complement strand
CTAGGAGTCTGTCGGACTGAGCCCCGGCGGCGTGACCTGTTTGTCGCGTGCCGGACGTTGCGTCCCGTTTTTTTCGCGATAACACGGATCAGAACCGTTGGGGCTACGAGCGAAAAGGGGCGGATCGCCCTTTTATGCGCTCAGGGTATGCAGTTTCTTCAGATTGAAGGCGATGCAGACCAGGTTCCATTCGCCCGTGACCGCGTTCAGTCCCCGCAGCAGGAATTGTCGGAAGCCCAGCACGTGTTTGATGATCCCGAAGGTCGGCTCGATCGTGCACTTGCGTTGTGCGTAGACCGCCCGACCGTCAGCCGTGCGCATTCGATAGCGCATTTCCTCGACCGCGCCGTCGAAGTCGGCCGGTGGTGCCACCGGTTCGGTGAGTCGTGCCATCAAAGGCGGGTTATGGCGTTCGCGCGCATCCGAAATAAAGGGGACAATCTCGTGGTCGACGACCGACTGAACGTTGGTCTGACTGTAGTAGCCGGCATCGGCACAGAGCGCGATCGGGGTGCCGATCGCTTCGGCTTGCTCTGACAGTTGGGACAACGCGGGCCCCAGCTGCTGTTGATCGTTGCTTTGATCCGTGACATGACCACTGACGATCAGGCCGCTGTCATGATCGACGCTGGCCTGGGCGTTATAGCTTTGCTCAAAGCCGCCGCCCGAGGTGGGCATGATGCGCGACTCGTCATCGGTCAGGTTGACTTGATCTTTATCGCGCGGGCCGAGCGTAGGCGGGGCCGGCGGTTTGCCGCCCGGCTTGCGCCCGGTCTGTTCGGCGCGGCGGGCCCGGCGTTCGAGCTTGGCCTCGTACTCGGCCTGGGCTTGCGCATCGCGTTCATCCGCGCGCGCCTGGATCGTCTGCTTGGCCGCCGCAATCGCTGCCAGGCGATCCTGGCGGCGTTGGATCTCGGCCGGGATGTCCAATGTATCGGGCGGAGGCGTGTTATCAGCGGCTTCGGCCAGGCGCATCAGTTCGGCCACTTCGGCACGCAACTGGGCTTCCAGTGCGTTGGCATGGCCCCAACTCAGCGCTTTGTGTTTGCTGGCGTTAGCCTTGATCTTGGTGCCGTCCACACTGACGGTGCCGAGCTTGAGCGTGCCCATCTCGTGAGCAATCAACAGAATCTGTACGAAGAGCGTTTCCAGTTCAGCCAGAAAGCGCTGGCGAAACGCGCTGATGCTGTCGTGGTCGGGATGCTGATTGGCGCAAATATAGCGCACGGCCACACTGTCGTAGGTGGCGGCTTCCAGCTTGCGACTGGAAAAAGTACCGGTGGCATAGCCGTAAAACAACAGCGAGAGCAGCATCGCGGGATGCCAGGCCGCCGAGCCGCCCCGACCCCCGTAGGCCATCGTCAACGGGCTCAGATCCAGTTGATCCACAATGTCGACGACAAACCGTGCCAAGTGGTCGTCGGCCACATAATCCTGCACGCTCGGCGGAAACAAATGCGGCGTCTCACGGTTGATCGGTCTGAATCGGTCCGCCATGACAACCCCGGGAATGTGAGCGTTGGTTTGCGCTATTTTATCAGGATATCCCAGGCCGGCCTTGAGTCCGACAGACTCCTAG
>NZ_JBQDYE010000089.1:0-1582 GCF_052044155.1 Salinisphaera sp. SWV1 | reverse complement strand
CCGCGGCGACGCCGCGGCGGCAATGGCGGGCGGTGCCGCTGCTCGGCTGGGTCGCCCGGATGGCGGCGATCGACGATCCGGCGGCGGCGTCGATGCGCCGGGCATCGCACGGTACGCGTGTCGTGGCGCGCTATCGGGTCGCCGGCGCGCGTGGCGAAGCCATCGCCGGATTCCCGCAGATCGTTGAAGCCGGGCTGCCGGCATTGCATGGCGCCCGGGCCCTGGGCGCCGATGAAGGCTCGGCCCGGCTGGACGCGCTGGCGGCCATCATCGCCGTGCTCGACGATACCTGCGTGCTGCATCGGGCCGGCGCCGCCGGCCTGGCCGCTGTACGGCGTGCGGCCGCGGCGGTGGCCGCGCGCGGCGGGTCGGCCAGCGTGGCCGGTCGCACGGCCCTGGCCGAACTCGACGCCGTTTTTCTGGCGCACAACGCCTCGCCGGGCGGCGCCGCGGATCTGCTGGCGGCCACGCTGCTGGTGGATCGCCTCGAAACCGCGGCCGGATTCCGCCCGGACCTGCAGGAGACAAACCATGCAAACGCTATCGCTTGATTATCCGGCCGGCGAACCGCCGGCGCGCCGCGCGCTGGCCGGTGTCGTCGGCTCCGGCGATCTGGAGGTGCTGCTCGAGCCCGGCGCGGTGGGGCGCGCCACGGTGGCGATCAGGACCTCGGTCGACGGTGTCAACGACATCTGGAAAGCCGTGATCGATCGCATCTTCGCCGATGGGAAGGCCCCGGCCGTGGCACTCGAGATCAACGATTTCGGTGCCACCCCCGCCGTGGTGCGGCTGCGTATCGCCCAGGCCATGGAACAGGCCGCGCGCCGGGCCGACGGCGGTGCGGCATGAATACCGCCGAACTGCTGGCGCGCGAGAGCTTCGTCGAACTGCCGGCCCGGGCGCGCGTCGAGTGCCTGCTCGATACCGGCACGATGCGCGAGCTGGTCGGGCCTTTCGAGCGCCAGACCTCGCCGTGGCTGGCCAAGCAGGACATCGTCACCCAGGCCGATGACGGTGTGATCATTGCCCGCGGCACCATCGACGGCGTCGATGTGGTCGTGGCGGCGATCGAACCGGCGTTCCAGGGCGGCTCGATGGGCGAGGTCGGCGGCGCCAAGATCGCCGGGGCGCTGGAACTGGCGGCCGAGGATGCCGCCGCCGGCAAGCCGGTGGTGCCGGTGCTGTTGCTGGAAACCGGCGGGGTCCGGTTGCAGGAGGCCAACTGCGGGTTGGCGGCGATCGCGGAGATCCATGCCGCGATCGTGGCGCTGCGCGCGTTCGTGCCGGTGATCGGCGTGATCACCGGGCCGGTGGGGTGTTTCGGCGGCATGTCGATCGCCGCCGGGCTGTGTTCGCATCTGATCGTCACGCGGGAAGCCCGGCTGGGCTTGAACGGCCCGCAGGTGATCGAACAGGAAGCCGGCGTCGAGGAATTCGATTCCCGCGACCGGCCGATGATCTGGAGTCTGCTCGGCGGCGCCCAGCGCGCGGCGACCGGCCTGGCCGACGAACGCACGGATGACGATCGCGCCCGGATTCGCGCGCGCATCGCCGCGGCCGCGGCCACCGGGCCGACGCGGCT
>NZ_JBQDYE010000088.1:0-1664 GCF_052044155.1 Salinisphaera sp. SWV1 | reverse complement strand
ACCAAGTCGTTGAGCCGCCTGGACTTATCCGAGCAGGTGGTGGCAAAGGGGGATAATTCATTATTATCTTTATTATAAGAGTATGAGTGTTTCAGATTACCCAACGCCCCGGTTCTTTTATTCTCACTTCCAAGAAAGTCCTTTATCGAGACTATTTTTTTCTCGCTCCCATCCACCTGAATGGTGGTTTGAGGCATTTTCTCGAGAATTTTGTACTCTGCGCTGGCTTTAAAAATCTCTTCATCTGTATAACCATATAAATTTTTATCCATGAGATTAATGGATTTATCATGGATATTTATGGTGCCACTCCTAGCCAGATGCTTATTAATTTCGGCTTGAATAACTGAATAAATCTTTAATTCGGCGGTAAGCTCAGCTAATTCTTCACGCAACTTGCTACGGGCATCACCATGATGATTCATTGAATCAACAATCACTTTCAAAATATCATCACCGATACGATCGGCGGTTAAAGAGAAATGCATTACTGCCATGAACGCCCGCAATTCCCATTGTGTATTCGGCGATGATTCAAGGAACTCTTTTACTCGCTTGATGCCATTTTGCAGTTGGTTGTCATAATGACCGCCTTTAAGAATGGCATCCTCGGGTAGAAAATAAGCTAGGATTTTCTTGAGCAATTCGATATCATCAGTAATTACTCTATTGGCAAAAACCTCCGAATCTTTTCTGGGATCATATTTAATGGAAATATCTATATTTTTATCTTTGACTAACTGAACCAATTCTTCTAAAACTGAAGAACCATGACCAGTAAGTTGTTCCACCCTAACTTTTTCTAGATCCTCAATAAAATGTTGTGGGTTTTGTTCGTAGGCTCTAATCATATTAAATAATTTGCCCTCGCATCATCGTTGGTTTTCTTGGTCTCTTCCCATCGTAGGGATGTTGAGGCTGCCTCTCCCTCTGGCGCTTAATATCATCAAGCAACTCGCGCTCCGCTGGCTTTATCTCTTCGGCGGAACGGCCCGCAAATATCTTCATTACGGCTCCAGGCGTTAAGCCGATATCAGCACACATTTCTTGCAATAATTTTGCGCGGTGATCGCTGTCGGCTATTGCCAGTTCTGCCTGTTTAAGCGTTTTGTCATATTCATCAAAATGGGAAGACTTCATAATCTACCTCCTATTCTATTACGTTATTTTTATTTAGCTTGTCAGGCAAAGCCGTTGTTTTGTCGCTTTTTCATATTAGATAAGGTGATGACTTGTGATACTTTTAGTGAGAACCACCCGGTGCTTAATTCTTTGGCCTCGGTCCAACGCCGATAAAAATGAGCGAGCCGTTGCGTACTGAGAGAACTCCCCGCCAGTACATCGACATTGCCATACAGATAATAGTCAGGGCCAAGAACGGCCCGCGCTGCATTAGCTAACATATAAAGTGCCGCGAAGGGATTTTTCAGCCCTCGACGTTGTTCCACTCGTTGGATAAGCACGATCCAAACCCGCCTTTGTTCAATTTCTACGCGCCAGGCAAGCTTATCGATGATAAGCTGTCAAACATGAGAATTCTTGAAGACGAAAGGGCCTCGTGATACGCCTATTTTTATAGGTTAATGTCATGATAATAATGGTTTCTTAGACGTCAGGTGGCACTTTTCGGGGAAATGTGCGCGGAACCCCTATTTGTTTATTTT
>NZ_JBQDYE010000087.1:0-1681 GCF_052044155.1 Salinisphaera sp. SWV1 | reverse complement strand
AGTGTCCGTCCAGAAACTCCAACTATCTGATTGCGTTGTAGAATCGGGGCAATATAAAAGTGGAAAACTCCGGGCGCTGTGCTCTAATAGAAGTCAAGCGACTGATTTCTATAAGAAACCAACACCCCGGAGTCCTGAAATGCGCGAAAAACGCATCACACAAGCGAGTATATTCGATGTGTTCGCGGATCACGAGATCGGAATCGAACTGCAGGGGATGTCCCGGCTGCTCGATGCCCACCCGGTGTTGCTGGATTTCGTGGCGGATGATCTCGGCTCGGACGCGACCACCGGCCGCTGCGGCATGACCGCCGAGTCGGCGCTGCGCTGTGCCGTGCTCAAGCAGTATCGTCAGCTGACTTACGATGAGTTGGCGTTTCATCTGCTGGACTCGGCCTCATTCCAGGCCTTTGCGCGCCTGCCGGTGGATTGGACGCCGCGTAAAGCAGCCTTGCAGGCCAATATCGCCGCAATCCGCGACACGACGTGGGAAGCGATCCAGGCCCAGCTGATGGGCACGGCCTGCGCGACCGGCATGGAACGCGGGCGGATGTGGCGGCTCGACAGCACCGTGATCGACAGCCCGATTCATGAGCCAACCGACAGCAGCCTGCTGCTGGACGGGGTGCGGGTGATGGGGCGTTTGCTGGCCTCGGCCGAGCAGCTGCCGGGGGCGCCGAAGCTGGATTGGCACAACCACCATCGGCGGGCGAAAAAACGGGCTCGGGCGATCCGTTATACCCGGGGCCAGGACAAGAAGAAGTCGCTGTATCGTGATCTGATCGCTCAGACCCGAGCCATGCTCGGCTATCTCGAGCACAGCGCCGTGCCGTTACAACTCGCGGTGACCGACGCTGCGGCACTGGCCGCCTGGCAGGCGGAAGTCGCCCATACCACCGACTTGATCGCCCGAGTGATCGACCAGACCGAACGTCGAGTATTCAATGACGAGCGGGTGCCCGCGGCCGACAAGATCGTCAGCCTGTTCGAGCCGCACACCGACATCATCGTCAAGGATCGGCGCGACACCCACTATGGCCACAAGCTCAATCTGACCAGTGGCGCCAGTGGCCTGATCTTCGATGTCGTCATCGAAGACGGCAACCCGGCGGATGCGGCCCGGTTCATGCCGATGCTCGAGCGTCATATCGAGCGGTTCGGGGTCCCCCGGCAGGTCGCGGCCGATGGCGGCTACGCCTCTCGGGATAACCTCGCTGCGGCGCAGCGCGCCGGCGTTGAAGACGTGGCGTTCCATAAAAAGCGGGGACTGCCCGTCGAAGACATGGTTCGCAGTCCCTGGGTCTATCGCAAACTCCGCAACTTCCGCGCCGGCATCGAAGCCGGGATTTCCTGTCTGAAGCGCGCCTACGGTCTGGCGCGTTGTACGTGGAAGGGCCTGGATCATTTCAAGGCCTACGTCTGGTCGTCGGTGGTTGCGCACAATCTGGTCTTGATGGCGCGGCTTGCGCCCGGATAGGCCTGGCAAAATCGCCCGGTCCGAACGGGCGCCGGCCTCGCCGGCGCGGTCGCGGCGTGGGCGCTATTTGAGATCCGGGGCAGTCAAACGCTGAATCGGACTGAATCGGCCGCGTCGTGACGCTTAAACCGGCTCGTATCGCCGCGGCTGTGCAGTCAGCGACGTCGGTATCGCCCCAAAACGGCCGTTTCTGGACGGAAACTA
>NZ_JBQDYE010000086.1:0-1755 GCF_052044155.1 Salinisphaera sp. SWV1 | reverse complement strand
TTTTCTCGTTGTTTACCGAATCCTGCGCGGCGCAATCGATCACTGCCGCGAGCTCCTCAGCCGGCGGAAGCAATCCTTGACTTCTATTTTTTTTGGATCCATCTACTTTTGACGCGCTGATCCTGAATCCAACGGCAATCTCCGGATCGTTTTCGTCGAAAATAGATTCGATCGATTCGAGCTTCAGTCCGGCCGATGCCGCTCGTGGACAGATAAATCGCTGCAGCTCGGCGAGGCGTTGTTTGAACATGGTGTAATGCGTTGGGGCAAACGCATACTCGGCAATGATCGATCCGGCCATATCAAATCCCATCTTGATTAGTTCGCAAACTCAGCGGGGTCACGATCTGACCCACCGGCTCGGGATAATAAAGCCATAACACCGATACGGAGGATCGTTATGGCAATGAATCGCGTGCAATTTCAACCCGGCCTGTCGATGGCCGAGTTCATCCAACGCTATGGCACCGAGGCCCAGTGCGAAGCCGCGTTGATCGAATCGCGCTGGCCGCAAGGATTCGTATGTCCCGCCTGTCGTTGTCATCTGCACACGACGTTCGAGCGCGCCGGCCGCACCCATTGGCAATGCCGTCGCTGCCGACATCAGACCACGGCCACCGCCGGAACGATCTTCGCGTCGACGAAGTTGCCGCTGACGACCTGGTTTCTGGCCATGCATTTGCTGACCCAGGCCAAGAACAACGTCTCGGCGCTTGAACTGATGCGCCATCTGGGCGTGGGCTATAGCGCGGCATGGCGGATCAAGCACAAGATCTTGCAGACCATGGCCGCGCGTGAATCGCGCCGTCAGTTGTCCGGGCGAGTCGAGATCGACGATGCCTATCTGGGCGGCGAACGGTCGGGCAAACGCGGGCGCGGCTCGCCCAACAAGGTGCCGTTCGTCATCGGCGTGTCCACCGTGGGCGACAACCAGCCGCACCAGGTCGCGATTCACTGCTTGCCGTTCACCAAAGACGCGATCAGTGCGTGGGCGAATACGGCGCTGCATGCCGATACGCAGGCCTGGTCGGACGGTCTGCCGGCCTTCGGTGCCCTGGCCGCGGAAGTGGCCGAACATCATCCCGTCGTCACCGGCTCGGGACGAGCCGCGGCGGAACACGCCGCATTCCGTTGTGTGAATATTGTGCTGGGTAATCTCAAGACCGCCATTGCCGGCACCTATCATGCATTCAACTTCGCCAAATACGCACCGCGCTACCTGGCGGAATTTCAGTATCGCTTCAATCGCCGCTATAACCTGCGCTCGATTTTGCCGCGATTGGTGCGCGCCGCTGCGTTGACAAGGCCTTGCGCCGAATCCGACTTGCGGCGGGCTGCGTTTGCGAACTAATCAAGAATCCCATTCGTAGCCGTGCCGTGTCCGGTTGAGACGTGGTGAACGAGGCGTGACCGATAAATTAGTATATATAAACAGTTAAGTAAAGAATGGAGTAAATACATCAAAATGATGTAAAAACTCACGAAATGATAAGCGATTATTCCTATCTAATCTTGGTATGCGTGTCGCAGATAGAATGGGTGCGAGATTGGGGGCCGCCGAGAGACATGCCTAAGCGATAATCTTTATATGGATGCGACCGCTGTGAGTATGAGATTGAACCCTCAAGGCTGAACAATGCTGCTGACAAATAGTTGCCGAAGAAGCAGTTTGCGTGTTCTTCGGTTTTACGCTCGAATTTTTGATGCTGATCTTTACGGCAAAAAGCGCGCACGCTCGCGGCAACAGCGGCTGGA
>NZ_JBQDYE010000085.1:0-2013 GCF_052044155.1 Salinisphaera sp. SWV1 | reverse complement strand
CGTGGAACCTGCATGCACAGGATTTAGCCATGAACCTGGCCGCCTGTGAATGATGGGGTTTGTGGATCGCTTACCTTGCATCGAACGATTGCTGAGCCATCGATCCAGTCGTTCGAGCGGTGGCGCAATCTGGCGAGAATCCGGCCCCGTGGCGCGCCAAGGCCATCAGCGTCAGGCGTCGAGCGTTTAGACCGGCACAGACCGCTTCGGATGCGGCCTGAACGTTACGCTGATCCAAACGGGAAAAGACAGACGCGAGCCACGTCTGCAACACTGCACTGGCGTGCATGGCGACCTTCGCATTTTGGTCGATACGAAGGGCATCATCCGTCATGCACGCGCTTCCGGCCTACCCCAAAGAAGCGATAACTTGCTGTCGATAAAGTGATGGTTGCGGGGGAACCTCGGGGACACAGCTCAGCGCTCCTTATCCTGGTCGTATTTTAGCGAGTGAGTGGATTTGCCCCTATCGCCGGATCAGAGGTTGTGCGTATTCGCCCTGCTACGGCGCAGGAAGAGGCAGAGGACCAACAAGCCAACGCCGAATCCGAACAATGGCAATATCGGAGGCTCCGGTACGGCCGCGACATTCGAAGCGGCATTGAACACAACTGAGCCCGGGAGAGTGCTGCTGGCCGAGCTGAGATCGCCGGGGCACGTTGGATCAATCGGATATGTCTCACAGTAGCTCTGTGCAGAACCACCCCCGAAGTTCACCTTGAACGTTCCCAAACCCGAGAATACGAATGTGAGAGGCGTCGAATTGGTCAGACTTGCGTAAGTTCGGAACAACGTCGGGTTACTCGGCCCACCTCCGTCGACTCCCCGCCTGGTGTAGGACAGCGCGCCTGACTGAGACAAGGCCTGAGGGCTTGCGGACACCGATCCAGAACTCAGAGTTACTGACCGGGTCGCCATGAAATTCCAGGCGGATCCCTCGCTCCTGGCGCCAGACTGGCTGGTTGGAGCGCTCAGAGTGAATGGCGTGCTGAATTTCCAAGTCCCGCCGTCACTCAGGTTGGCACTGGCGGTGAACGTAGGAATATTGAACGTGAAGCCATTCCAGCCGACGGTAAATGCGCTGACATCAAGTTTCAACGGGGTCGCCTGGGCACCGCTGCCGAAGCCTAGCGCCAAAACGATGGCGACAGACAGCGCAGTGAGATACTTGTTTGGACATTTCATCGAATGCTTCTCCCGTTCCAGTTCGTAATATATCGAGGTGCGCGTGCATCGGCCGAATAGGGGCGGAAGAGCGTCGGGTCCGCCCCGTGACGGAGGTCGCGTGCATTAGTGCGGTTTGAGCAGATTCCGTGCCAGATAATCATTTCACGCGATTTCAATTATTTAGATAGCTTTATACGGGCATGAACATAAAACTGTAATGCCGTTCGACAGTTTTTCCTAGAAAACTCGCATATCAGCCACGTCGCTGCCTTCAATTAATTTTTTTAACAAAAAAATCCAAAACTTATGGCAGTGAATTCGATTGTAAAATTTTTCGACAACGGGCGCGTGAGAATCACGTCTAGCGAAACAGATAATAAATAGGGGACATATGCCGGCCCGCCGCTCTATTTCCACGGCAGGGCTGCAGCACTCGGCCGCGTACGCACCTACGCGTCCCGGGCGGAGCCCGCCGCGCATGGCATGCGACTTGTCCGGGGTCGAGGCGCGCCGCGGTTGCCCGGTTTCGCCTGTGCTGGCCCGCCCCTCTCGCCGGGCCCAAACGCCGGGCGCCGCGAGCCTCGCCATCACATCCGCGCCATCGGTGTGATCTGTGGATACCTTCTGTCGCCCGCCCCGGGCCGCCCGATGGCGGCCCAGGCTTGGCAAAACGAACCAGATACGGCACGATTTCGCACATGACGTCGAATCGATCGAAACAAGCCGTCAACCGCGCCTTCGACGCGGCCTGGCGATGGCGGGTGCAGCGCTGGCGGGGTTGATGCCCACACCCGTTGCGGCGCGCGTTGTCGCGCCGCCTGTTTGTCAATATCCGATCGATTGATG
>NZ_JBQDYE010000084.1:0-2360 GCF_052044155.1 Salinisphaera sp. SWV1 | reverse complement strand
GTGGCGCCTTCAAAAAGGCTTGCTGCGTTGCGAGAGGGCGCATTCTAGACCTTCGCCGATACGTGTCAACAAGTTTTTTCACGACACTGTCACAAACGCCGCCGTGGCGGGCCTGCACGGCGCCGGCGAGCGATCGGCGCGTGTTCCAGCGCGCGCCGACACGCCCAGTTGCCGCCCTGGGATGACGAGGCGGCTGACACAGGAAAGACGGCGCCCCGAGCGTACAAACCCGCGCTAAGCACTTATTGCGCCGGCACTTTCATCGCCATAAACTGGATGTTTGTACATGACCGTCATCCCGTGGCTAATTTCACTACCCATATCGGTGTCGCGGCGTCAGCGGGTGCAGCCATCGCGGCCTCTGGCTTGTCAGCGCAACTATGGCCGTTGACCCAGGCCCCCGCGATCGTGCTCCTTGTGGCCCTGGGCGGCATCATGCCGGATATCGATGCCGACAAGTCGCGGTCGGCCCGGCTGATCTTCACCGTCCTGGCGATTACCGCGGCCCTGTCGGCGCTGGCACTCGCGCGACCTTCCCTTTCGATTCTGGGGGCGACCTGTCTCGCCCTCGGGCTGTATGTCGGAATTCGCGATGTGGTCGCGGTCGTGTTCAGGGCACTGACACGCCATCGAGCCAGTTGGCATTCACTGCTGGCAGTCACCGCCGTCCTGTTGTCCACGACAACCGTGAGTTATCGCTGCTTCGGGCAGCCGGCGCGATTGGCGTGGAGCCACGGCATGGCGATGGCGGCGGGCATGCTGATTCATCTACTGCTGGATGAGTGCTTCAGCATCGACCTGGAAGGCGCGCGCCTCAAGCGCTCGTTCGGCACGGCGCTCAAGCTGTTCGACTATCGACGTCCCTATGCGACGGCCTTGATGGCGGGTGCAACCCTGTTGGTCATGGCCTGGACCCCTCACTGGCCCTTCTGACCCCGCATCGCGCCCCGCGGGCGACCGCCGACCGCGGCCCGACGCCAATCGCGGCCGGGGAGATCTGCGGCCTGACCGCTTTCAATACTGTCCTGGCCGACGCTCGTCGTCAGGGTGTCTCGGCCGCGCGCTGTGCCGACCCGAGAGCGTACACACCGGCCGGCTGCCCCGTCAGGCCCGACGATTATCCGGCAGAACCGAGTACCTGGTGGGTATCAGGTGAGTGCCAGGCGCGATCGTGTGCTTACTTGCCCAGGAACGATGAAAGGGCCTGTTTGGCCACCGCACCGCACACGCGGGTGCCGATCCGATCCTTCAGGTTGGCCAGGTTGAACTGATTGCCCTGCCCGCCCTGAAGCAGGCCGGATAAACCCTGTTGATACCCGGGGCTCTGTGCGGCCTTGCTCTGGCCACCCAGCTTGCTCAGCAACCGATTCCTGATCTGCTCCGTCGCGCTCTGCGTATAGCCGTGCTTCTGGCAATAACCCAGCACCCCGGCCACATTCTGCATGCTGGCCAGATTGAACGAGCCGGTGCCAAGCTCGTGCAACAGTGTCGCCGAACCGGCAATATTCCCGCTCTGCGTGGCATTCGCGGAATTCATCATGCCCGATGCACTCTGCTTGATATTATCGAATGCATTGGCGGAGGCCAGCGACGGCAGAGCAAGCGTGCCGGCAACCAGTACGATCGCGAGATATCGACGATTCATGGACTACTCCTCGAAAAAAAACGGTGTGGCGATGCCGATCGAACGTCGTGACGAAATGCGGCGGTGCGCACCCGGCCGTACGCGCGACGGGACCGATTGGATCCAACACGCCGGCGCCAAGGCATTCGTCGCATGGGCAAACGGATACGCTGGCGCGCCTATTGTCCCATGAAAGCACATGAGGAGCCGGATAAGGCGCCGCGCACGGGCCGCGACGGGATAAGCCGCCGCCTTATCGCCTGCCCTTCGCGTGGTGGCATACGACACACGAGTATGAAGATCATGCCCGGGTCTTTTACAATAGCCAGCACGCGCCCGTAGCTCAGCTGGATAGAGCACCGGCCTTCGAAGCCGGGTGTCGCAGGTTCGAATCCTGCCGGGCGCACCAAATAATATTAAGAACCCGCAAGCGCGCGTTTTTTCATGGCCAGAACGAAGCCCATTCGAACCTGCGGCAAGTGACAAGTCAGGTTCGACGAGCGCGCGCCAGCGCGCTCGAACCGGGTCGCGTAGCGACACGGGCCCGAAGGGTGAGCGGCGCAGCCGCGAATAATCCTGCCGGGCGCACCAGACATAGAAAACCCGCCAGATGTGCGGTTTTTTTATGCTCAAACGAAGACCATTCGAACCTGCGACAAATAACAAGCCAGGTTCGACGGCCTCGCAGCGCGAGGCCGAACGGGGGCGCGCAGCGCCACCGGCCCGAAGGGCGAGG
>NZ_JBQDYE010000083.1:0-2370 GCF_052044155.1 Salinisphaera sp. SWV1 | reverse complement strand
CACTTATTCAGGCGTAGCAACCAGGCGTTTAAGGGCACCAATAACTGCCTTAAAAAAATTACGCCCCGCCCTGCCACTCATCGCAGTACTGTTGTAATTCATTAAGCATTCTGCCGACATGGAAGCCATCACAAACGGCATGATGAACCTGAATCGCCAGCGGCATCAGCACCTTGTCGCCTTGCGTATAATATTTGCCCATGGTGAAAACGGGGGCGAAGAAGTTGTCCATATTGGCCACGTTTAAATCAAAACTGGTGAAACTCACCCAGGGATTGGCTGAGACGAAAAACATATTCTCAATAAACCCTTTAGGGAAATAGGCCAGGTTTTCACCGTAACACGCCACATCTTGCGAATATATGTGTAGAAACTGCCGGAAATCGTCGTGGTATTCACTCCAGAGCGATGAAAACGTTTCAGTTTGCTCATGGAAAACGGTGTAACAAGGGTGAACACTATCCCATATCACCAGCTCACCGTCTTTCATTGCCATACGGAATTCCGGATGAGCATTCATCAGGCGGGCAAGAATGTGAATAAAGGCCGGATAAAACTTGTGCTTATTTTTCTTTACGGTCTTTAAAAAGGCCGTAATATCCAGCTGAACGGTCTGGTTATAGGTACATTGAGCAACTGACTGAAATGCCTCAAAATGTTCTTTACGATGCCATTGGGATATATCAACGGTGGTATATCCAGTGATTTTTTTCTCCATTTTAGCTTCCTTAGCTCCTGAAAATCTCGATAACTCAAAAAATACGCCCGGTAGTGATCTTATTTCATTATGGTGAAAGTTGGAACCTCTTACGTGCCGATCAACGTCTCATTTTCGCCAAAAGTTGGCCCAGGGCTTCCCGGTATCAACAGGGACACCAGGATTTATTATTCTGCGAAGTGATCTTCCGTCACAGGTATTTATTCGGCGCAAAGTGCGTCGGGTGATGCTGCCAACTTACTGATTTAGTGTATGATGGTGTTTTTGAGGTGCTCCAGTGGCTTCTGTTTCTATCAGCTGTCCCTCCTGTTCAGCTACTGACGGGGTGGTGCGTAACGGCAAAAGCACCGCCGGACATCAGCGCTATCTCTGCTCTCACTGCCGTAAAACATGGCAACTGCAGTTCACTTACACCGCTTCTCAACCCGGTACGCACCAGAAAATCATTGATATGGCCATGAATGGCGTTGGATGCCGGGCAACTGCCCGCATTATGGGCGTTGGCCTCAACACGATTTTACGTCACTTAAAAAACTCAGGCCGCAGTCGGTAACCTCGCGCATACAGCCGGGCAGTGACGTCATCGTCTGCGCGGAAATGGACGAACAGTGGGGCTATGTCGGGGCTAAATCGCGCCAGCGCTGGCTGTTTTACGCGTATGACAGTCTCCGGAAGACGGTTGTTGCGCACGTATTCGGTGAACGCACTATGGCGACGCTGGGGCGTCTTATGAGCCTGCTGTCACCCTTTGACGTGGTGATATGGATGACGGATGGCTGGCCGCTGTATGAATCCCGCCTGAAGGGAAAGCTGCACGTAATCAGCAAGCGATATACGCAGCGAATTGAGCGGCATAACCTGAATCTGAGGCAGCACCTGGCACGGCTGGGACGGAAGTCGCTGTCGTTCTCAAAATCGGTGGAGCTGCATGACAAAGTCATCGGGCATTATCTGAACATAAAACACTATCAATAAGTTGGAGTCATTACCCATGTTCATCACTGGTCTTTCCGAAAGGCTGTAAGAAATAACTTCGTTGTTGAAGAGATCTATTACTGGAGACAAATACAGCTTGCGCCCATTGACTGCAAATTCAGTAACATCGGTAACCCACTTCTCGTTTGGCCGCGTAGCCTTGAAATCTCTTTGGAGAACATTAGGGGCGGTTTGCCCTACCTCTCCTCTGTAAGAGCGGTATCGCTTGACCTTAATCGCTGCTTTAAGTGAGAGGGTTCCCATCAGGCGCTGAACAGCTTTATGGTTAATCTGTTTCCCTTCTCGATGAAGAGACAGCGTTACCCTACGGTATCCGTATCGGCCTCTATTCTCGTGATAAATCTCACTAATACGCTTTTTAACGTCCGCATACTTGTCAGGCTTGCTGAGAGCCTTTAGATGATAATAAAACGTACTGCGCGGTATCTCCGCAGCCCTGAGAAGCTCATCAAGAGGATAAAACTGCCTTAGCTCGTTGAGTACTTTCACTTTTTCGTGGGATGAGCTAAGGCTTTCAGCTTTTTTAGATACATAAGCCGCGTTTCAAGAAATCGAACTTGCCTTTCAAGATCCTCAATGCGTCGGTCTTTTGACAGCTCCAATGCTGATGCCGCTTTTTCTGGATCAACTGATATTGCAATGTTTCTTTTGGTGCC
>NZ_JBQDYE010000082.1:0-2948 GCF_052044155.1 Salinisphaera sp. SWV1 | reverse complement strand
CCCCGGGAATGTGAGCGTTGGTTTGCGCTATTTTATCAGGATATCCCAGGCCGGCCTTGAGTCCGACAGACTCCTAGAAACGAACATACATCCCCGCGAAGACGTTGAACGGCTCCGCATACTTCTTGCGCGGATTGGCCGGGCCGTGGCCGGCGTCGGTGACGTACTGGTCGTTGAGAAGATTGTCGAGATTGACCGAAAACGACATCTTTTTGACGCCCATGTTCTTGACCATGGCGTCGGGAACGTCGTATTTCGCATAGGCCTTCGTACCTACGTGGCTGGATATCTTGTAGTACTGGTTGTCGTACAGACCGACGTAGTAAGCCGACGTATAATCCGCTGAGACACCGCCCGACCAGCCGTTGTATTTCACCCGCAGACCCAGCGCATCCGTGTTCCGCGGCGACTGCACCGGCGGCTGCGCATGATCGCTGTAGTAAGCGTTCAGGTAACCCACGTTGGCGAAACCGGACAACCAGCTGTTGAAGGCATAGCTGTTTTCGAGTTCCACCCCCTGATTGACCCGCCCGCCGGCATTAACGAGTTGCGAGAACGTGCCGGAACCGTTCGGCTCCTGGAAGCTCTTGGATCGGATATAGCTCAGATAGTGAGTCTCGAACAACGTCACACGACCGCTCCATGGACCCTTGTCCCAGATCGTGCCCACTTCGTAGCTGTCCGACTCTTCAGGCGTCAGATTTATATTGAAGCGACCGGAGTAGAACTGGTTGTACCCCGGCGGCTTGAACGAGCGCGTGTAATTCGCGTACAGATTCCAGCCCTCCAGAAGCTTGTAGTTCAAGCCGAGAGAGGGCAACAACCGATTGTAGGAAACCGAACTGTGCTCGCCGTACAGGTTATTGTTGAAATCACGATCGATCCGCGCGTACTTCAGGCCCGGAGTGATGGTGAAGTGCTTGAACGGACGGATTTCGACTTCGACGTAGGGTTGTTCCGTGCTGTTCTTCACGGTTTCGCTGTAAGCCGGCCCGATATTAGGGCCACCATTGATTGCGTAGCGATCACTCAGGTGGAGTGTGTCCTGATAGCTCCAGTAGACCCCGGTACGGAAAGTCGCGTATTTCGTATCGTAGGCGAAACGAAAGATGTTGCCGATACGATGTTCGTTATGGCGGCTCTTGACCTGGTACAGATCCTTATTGTTATTTTTCGACGTCGCCGACGCGCCATACCCCCAGGCGTAGTAATAATACAGCTGGTTGGATACGTGAAATTTTCCGCGATTGATCTCGTACTTGGCGTACGTTCTATTGTCATAGAATTTGTTGTAATTATATCCGTAGTAGTAAATCGAGCTTTGATTCTCATTGTAGCCATTGTAGCGCTTGCCGTACTGCGCCTTCTCGGCATCGGTGATGCCGCGATAGTAGTTGTAGCTCTGGTCGGTGCTGTGGAAATACAGCGTAAGCTTGCCGAGTGGCAGTTTGCTGATTGCCTTGAACGTCGCGTCGTTGCGATATTTGGTGTTCGTATGGTCGTAGTAGCCGTCGCCGTCGCGCGCAGAAAGACTCAGGATGGCCGACGTGCTGTCGTTGAGGAACGACCCGGTGTTGATCTGCGCACCGTATTGCTTGGCATGAAATGAACCGACGCCCAGGTACGGCTGTACATAGAAATTCGGCTGCGGGTCCTTGCTGTGAATCGCAATGGTTCCCCCGAAATTGCTCAGCCCGATCGTCGACGCCGAACCCGCGCCCGGCATGACATCGATGCTGCTGATCGCGTAGTTGTTCGTGATATCGTTGGTATAGACCGAGCCGTCGTCCGACGAGTTGACCGGGATGCCGTCGATCAGCAGACCGAGGTGCTTCTGGTCGAAGCCGCGAAGACGAAATTTGCTGCCGCTGTCGTTGGACCCGGTATGCGAACGGAAGAAGTTGGGCTGGTTGGTCAGCGCCGCCGCGAAATCCTGTACCGGTGACGTCGCATCCTGAATCTGTGCCTGCGTAACCGTGGTAATCGTGCGTGTGGCGTCGGGCACCTGCGCCTGACCCGTCAAAAGCTTCAGGTAATCCGCCTGCCCCGTCACCGAAATTTGATCCAGCGTCGTGGTGCTGACGGTCATGCGCCTGGACGCCGGCGCTGCGGCCGCAGGCGCGGCCGCAGCGGGTGCCGGGGTAGCTACGGTTGTGTCGCCGCCCTGGCCTTTGTTCGTGCTGGCATCGGTCGTCGCCGCCATGGCCGCGGACGCCACCAGAACGCCGCCGGCCAGTAACAGCGGCAATGCCGGCCGTACTTGCTTGTTGAATAACATGGAACCCCAATAGCCTCCCTTGGCTGTGACGCGGAGGGCAGTCCTCCACACTGGTCGGAATATCTCGATCCCCCGAGGCTCGAGATTGCGACAAGACGCTAGCGGAGTTTTATTGCATCAACGTGTCGCAATGCAGCTCTTGATGTGAAAATCGCCTGGTAGCGCTTAGGCACTTCCCGGCCAGGCCGGCAAAGGGTGGAACTCGCGCTCGGCAAGGTGCAGGGCACGTCCGCAGCCATCAATACTGCTGCGGAAGACACTGTGTGAAAAAAACCGTCTTTTTATGAACCGAATATTTCACCGGCTGAATGTAAAATACAAGAAATCGCACGGCAAACTAACTGATATGTCATTGTATCCAGAATAAATTATTAAATTAATACGGATATCTATTAAACGTTAACACTTAATGCATTGATAAAAATTTTACGTAAAAACACGCTTTCATATAGATTTAAAATATAAAATCAACAGCGTCACGCGAATCCTTCAAACACTGCGAACGGCTGATGTATTTGCCCGTGAAGTGCGTAAACGATTGTCGGCAGCCGTACCGGGCGGGGCGACTCTTCCTTTTCTGATAACAGCAAGTTTAGGGCGCTGCTGAAAAACCCGACAAATCTCGGGACAATAGTCAGCAGTGGAGAGTGAATAGGAGCCGAACCGATGC
>NZ_JBQDYE010000081.1:0-2967 GCF_052044155.1 Salinisphaera sp. SWV1 | reverse complement strand
CTAAACAGAGCCGCCCACCTTGGCTGCCAGCAAGCGGGCCATTTCATCTGCCGGCAAGGGTCGGCTGAACCAGTACCCCTGGCCGTATTCACAGCCCCATTCCCTGAGGAAATGGCATTGCTGCTCAGTCTCGATACCCTCGCCGACCGTACGCAGGGAGAGGTTGCGCGCAAGCTGGATGATGCTGCGGGTGACCGCTTCGCCCTTGCCTGAATGCTCAGAGCCACTGACAAAGCTGCGGTCGATCTTCAACGTTTGGAACGGCAGATCCTTGATCCGGCTGAGCGAGGAATAGCCGGTACCGAAATCGTCGATCGCGAAGCGAAATCCCCGGGCGTGCAACGCAGCCAGATTGGCCTCGGTCGTCGGCGGATCCAGCATCAGCGCGCTCTCGGTCACCTCGAATTCGATGGCCGAAGGCTCCGCATGCGGGCGCACCAGATCGGCCAACCCGCTCGTTACATTGGCGGCATGCAATTGACGCACACTCAGATTCACCATCATCTGCAACGAATGACCCGCAGCCCGCCACGCGCTCAACTGGCGGGCCGCAGTGGCCACCACCCACTCGCCGAGCGGCACGATGATACCGGTCTCCTCGGCCAACGGCAGAAACGCCGCCGGCGACAGCAGACTGCCGTCCGGCTGCGGCCAACGGACCAGGGCCTCGACGCCGGTGATCTCGAGCGTGTCCAGGCGGAAGACCGGCTGATAGTGCAGGGTCAACTGATCGCTCTTGATCGCCTGATAGAGCCGACCTTCCAGCGTGAGACGCTGCTGGCGCCGCTCCAGAATTTCGCCGTGGAACTGGCAGATATGCCCGCAAGCGCCATTCTTGGCCTCGTACATGGCGGTATCGGCGCGCTCCAGCAGCGTGTCCGCGTCGTCGCCATGGTCCGGAAACAGGCTGATACCGATGCTGGCGCCCTGGCGATGCTCATGTTCACCCAGGCGGATCGGCTCGCGCAGATGCTGAAGGATACGCTCGGCAATCCGCTGAACCTTGATCTGAAATGCCTGCTTCGTATCCACGCTATCCGAATCGCGCACACGCCCCCGCGAAACATCCGACAACGCCACGACGAACTCGTCACCTCCGTGGCGCGCCACAACATCGCTGCCCCGGACCAATCTGCGTAGGCGCTGGCCGACCCCGCGCAGCACCTGGTCGCCGGCCTGGTGGCCCAGGGCATCATTCACCACCTTGAACGAGTCCAGATCGATGAAAAGCACCGCCCCCGCGATGCCAGCCTCTTGCCACCGCCTTACCAGATCGCGCAGGTGATTCAGGAAACTCAGCCGATTGGGCAATTCGGTCAGACTGTCGGCGTAGGCGAGGGTTCTGATTTCTGCGGCCTGTCGCTGGCTCTCCTGATAGACACGCAGTGCACGCAAACCGAAACACAGGTTGCGTGCCAGCCGCTCCAGCAGCTGCCGCGGCTCGCGATCGAAGTGGCCGACGTGTTCCGAGTAGATCACCAGACAGCCGAGCGTGCCTCCGTGCAGGGGCAACGGCAGCGCGATCGCGGACCGCAGATTGAATTCCCGGGCACGAGCGCTCGACAACATCCGCTCGGGATTCTCAGCAATATCGGTAACCACTTGCGTCTGGCGGCTCTGCAGCGCGCTGGCCAGCACCCCGCCGCGCCAGTGCACTGGCAACCCTTCGAGATAACCGCGGGCCGGCCCCGCACTGGCCTGGATCGCGAGTTGTCGATCCGGGTCATCCAGCGCGAAACCGATCCAGGCCAGACGGTAACCCTCGGTCGCCACGATGGCCTGGCAAATCCGGGCGAGCAGGCCCTCTTCTTCGCGGGCGCGCACCAGGATCTCGTCGCAAGTGTTGAGAGTGCGCAATGCCCGCACGACGTTATCGCGCTCGCGTCCGGTAGCCGCCTGCAAAAGCGATAGCGAGCGCAGACGCAGCATGTTCTCGACCCGTGCGGTCAACTCGATTTCGGTCGTCGGGATGCGCAACACATCGTCGACCGTATGCCCGAGCTCCTGGCGTATCCAGGATGCTGGCGTCTGGCTGCCGGTGACCAGTAGCAGCACCGGCAACACCACAGGCGAGCAGCGCTCCCGGTATCGGCTCAGTCGATCGCGCAGGCACTCCAGAGAGAGGGGGTCGACAAGCACGATATCGAAGCGGCTGTGATCATCACCGTGGAGGCGATCATCGAACGCCTCGGTGAGCTGATATCGCCCCGTCAGCAACCGGCGCAGCAGCTTGGCGTTGCCCGGGCTGTCCAGCGCACAGGCGATACGCGCCTGCGGCTCGCCCGAGGATTCAACGCGCTCGAGCAACATCGTGCGCACGGTTTCCCTCCAGAATCTCGGGGACGCCGCTCAAGACACCGCGCAACCCGGACAGCGGCCGCCCGACCTGCACACCGCGGCCGGTCATGGCGAACTCGCGCAGGGTTTTCTCGAAATTGCCGGTGCGTTTCTTGAGCATGCCCACCGTCTTGCGCAGCTCGCCCTCCAGCTCCATATAGCGCAGGAGCAGGATCGCGTCGGCAAGATAGCTGATGCCGTACTGGGACACCTGCAATTCCGGGCTGGCGATCGTATTCACCTCGTTGACCAGCAAGACGGTCACACCCATGTTGACCAGATAGCGACACAGGGCGTGTACCCGCGCCTGCAGGCTCTCCCCGCGCATCGACTGCTGGTAACCCGACAGGCTGTCGAGCATCACGACACGGGCACCCAGCGTCTCGACCTCATGGCGCACCTTGAGCGCGAACCGATCCGGATCATAGGCCAGAGGCTCGACGGCCTCGAACATCAGATGGCCACTATCGAGCATCTCCCGGATCGGCAGGCCCACCTGGGTGCAGCGCCGGACAAACGTATGTTGGTGCTCGTCGAAGCTATAAATCACCGAGCGATCGCCGCGCCCTGCGGCCTCTTTCATGTAATGCGCGCCCAGCGTGGTCTTGCCGACGCCGGTGGGCCCGGACA
>NZ_JBQDYE010000080.1:0-4922 GCF_052044155.1 Salinisphaera sp. SWV1 | reverse complement strand
CAAGAGCCATCTGGCCATCGCGCTGGCCTATCGGGCGCTGATGAACGGGATCAAGACACGCTTTGTGACGGCCGCCGATCTGATGCTGCAACTGCGTGCCGCCCAGCGTCAGGAACGGCTTAAGCAGTACTTCAACCGCGTCGTGATGGGGCCGAAACTACTCGTGATCGATGAGATCGGCTATCTGCCGTTCGGCCGGGACGAGGCGAATCTGTTCTTCAATGTCGTCGCGAAACGCTATGAGCGGGCCAGCATGATCCTGACCTCGAACCTGCCCTTCACCCAATGGGCCGGGGCGTTCGCTGACGATCAGACGCTGACCGCCGCCATGCTCGATCGCCTGCTGCATCACGCCCACATTGTGCAGATCAGCGGCGAGAGCTATCGACTCAGAAACAAACGTAAAGCCGGCGTCAAGCAACCCATTTCAGTGGCATCGGCATAACCTGAACGGGCTCAGAGGGGGTCAATTTTATTCCGGCGTTTCAGACCCAAAAGGGGTCACTTTTAAATCGGCGTTGACACCCACGATTGGCCAACGCTTTTGACCTACCCTCTGGGGTGGCAGCGATGCCACCGTCCACCTACCGTTCGGGCAAACGAATCGCCGGAGCGGACCGACCGGCGGGCCGTTTACGTCATGGGCGACCATTTTCTCTGGCTCATGCCAACATATCCGTTGCGATTTCTTTCTAAAAATTCCCATCTATCTTGACTTTTCTCAAGACCCTGCTCGGCGAGTGAGATTAATCTATCTCCGTGTCGGCGACTCAATGCCAGACATCGGGGAGCAGATTCACAACTAATCTGGGAGAAGAGTCATGTACCGGTGGTATTCAGGGGTTATTCTAATGCTTGGGGTGGCGGTGCTCTCCGTACTCGCCCCGCCAGCCGAAGCAGTGCCTTCCTTCTCACGACAAACCGGCATGGCATGCGCTTCATGCCATACGTCTTATCCGGGCCTAACCAAGTTGGGGCGGGAGTTCAAACTCAACGGCTATCAGATGGATGGGTTGGCTCAGGTTTCCTCCTCGGCCGGCAAGTCCTCGCCGGGGATGTCCATTAATAAGATCCCCAATCTCTCAGTGATTCTTCAGGCGGGCGAAGAGGGTCTGAGCAAGAAAGTGCCCAATACCCAGAATCCTTCAGCGGACTTTCCCAAGGAACTGGGATTTTACTACGCGGGACGGATTGCCCCGCATCTCGGTACGTTCCTACAGGCGACCTATGATTCGGGAGGCAGTTTGGGCATCGACATGAGCGATATCCGCTATGCCCGCACGAGTCAGTTGTTTTCCAAGAACTTCACCTGGGGGCTGGACGTCAACAATGGCCCCACCTTCGAGGATGTCTGGAACAGCACGCCCGGTTACGGCTGGCCTTACGTCGATAACGACGCGCCCGTCGGGCCCCAATCTCCCTTCATAGCCAGTGATGCCGTTGCGACCAACGTGGTTGGTTTCGGTGCTTACCAGTATTGGCATGGGCTGGTCTATACATATTTGGGGCTGTATCAGGGGGCTCCGCAGGGCAACACGCCGGCTAGCTATGGGGCCGGCCATGATCCCTCGGTCAGTGGGGCGGCACCTTACTACCGGATCGCCATCACGCCAATTCCCAATTTCGAGATTGGGTCATTCGGACTTTTCGCTAAATATCATGCGAACCTGAACGGGGCGCCCAATCCGAATGCGACCCAGCACTACAGTGATATCGGTGTGGACAGTCAATACCAGTTGTATCCCAATAACAACAACATAATGACGTTCCATGCCACTTATATTTATGAACACGTGAGTCATCTCGACAATACCGTGCCTGGAGGGTACTCGGGCTCTAATAGTCTGGACACGAACTACTTCGCTATCGATGGCAACTGGTATTACAAGCATCGCTATGGCCTCGGGGTGGGCTTTTTCTCCTCGTATGGCCAGCACAGCAGTTATTATCAGGATGTCTATGGCTCGGACGTCGGCACGGGTTACCGGTCCAACAGCCGTCCGAACACCAATGGCGAAACAGCACAGGTGGATTGGTTTCCTTGGCAGAACACGCGCTTTTCCCTCCAGTATATCGCTTATAACCAGTTCAACGGCGCAGCCCATAACTATGACGGTAACGGGCGCAGTGCCTCGGACAACAACACGTGGCTCCTGAATGCTCTGATTGGGTTCTAGTGGCCTGATTTCTTTCCCAGGTGATCCTGGCTCCGGGTCGATGCAATATCGATCCGGAGCTGTCACTCGATCCAGTCAGGAACCGAAATGAATCTGCGCAAGACAACAGGGCCACGGGTGATGCGTGCAGGTGCACTTATTGTTGGCTGTATTGCGTTGGCCGCCTGTGCCACGCAACAGCCTCGTTCCCAGGTAGCCGGCTTCAATAGTGATCTGCCGGCATCAGCCAGCGGCAGCGTGATATGGAGCTCGGGCCTGCAGTTCGTTGCGCTCAAGGCACAGCCTGCAGGCCCGGCGCCCAACGATCAGCCTCATTCGGTGACGGCTGACCGCCTTCGCAACTTGTTGGCCAGTCTCAAGGTGAAACACAACTCGAGCCGCGTCAGGCCTGTTTTCACTAGTGAGGCGCTCGATAAACTCGGCCCGGCCTTGTCCAAGGCCCTATCCACGGCCGGGCCACATCAAGACATCACATTCGCGGTGGTGACCCAGGGGCAGGCCCCCAACGCCCAAATGCTCCTGATTCATGGTCGGGAACCGTTAATGACCACCGGCCTTGCGTACTACCGCAATGGGCAGCTCAATCTTATTTTCGGCAAGATGCACATGCCCTTCGAGGCGCGCCACATCAACACGGGGAGACTGCCCAAGCTGACGCCCGGCAGCCGCAAGCAGCGCATTCAGTCCGGCTGGGCGGTGTTGGGGGGCAAGCAGATGGCTCATCCGCAGCCAGATCGCCCGGATTGGGTTAGTTTTGCCATAAACGATTCGGGGGCGCCTGCGGCGACGCCGGTCGCCGCCACGCCGATACCCAAGCTTTCCCCCGACAAGCCTAAGCCAGAGCGAGTGCAGACACCAGTCAAGGCACCGGTAAACACGGAAGGGGGCACCACGTATCAATCGATTGCCAAGCGCCTGCGAACTCTCAAGAGACTGGATGCCAATGGCTTGATTACCGATAAGGAATATCGGCAGGAACGCCAGAAAATTCTGAACAGTCTATAGGCGTACATTTTGGCTTCGGATATCACGGTACAAAAGTCCTATAATCGAGGCCCTTGGTCAGGCCGGTCGCCCGGCCAGGGGGCGAAGTCCGGTTGAAAACGGCATCGTTGCCCGATACTTGGACTTCATGCGCCTGGCACGACAGAGTCCGCTGCCGAAGGGTATAGGTGGTGGGCCAGTGAATTAACCTGTGGTTGATTCGGAGGCGTTGCCATGGCGGTTTTCTGTGTCACTCGTCCGGCAAACGTGATTGTACGGACGATGCCGGACGGATATAAGGTTGCGGTCTTTCACATGAAGAAGTCCCTCTCGGTCTGGTCCGGAAAGGCACGGCTCGAAGGCCGAAAAATTGCCTGCCGCCGTGGTGAGCGGTTGCTGTTTGACGAGCTTGATCTTCATGTTGATGAGGGCACGCTGCTTCAGGTCGTCGGCCCCAACGGCTGCGGCAAAACCACGCTGCTGCGGCTGCTATGTGGCCTGCGCCGTCCTGATACCGGCACAGTGCTGTGGAACGGGAGCAGTCTGGCGCACCTCGACGCCGACTTTCGGATGCAACTCGCCTATGTCGGCCACCGCGCCGGCATCAAGGATGAACTCACCCCGTTGGAGAATCTGGAAGCAGCTGCTGTTCTGTCAGCCGGCGCCCGGGATCAGGCCGTGAGTGCGCTCAAGACCCTGGGACTCGATCACGTCGCGCTTCAGCCTTGCCGTCACCTCTCCGCCGGGCAGCGCCGGCGCGTTGCTCTGGCCCGCCTGCTTGTTAGCCCAGCCCGCCTGTGGATACTGGACGAGCCGCTGACCGGACTCGATGTGGCCGCGCAGACGCTGACGGCCGAGCTGTTGGTCGAGCATGCCCGGAGCGGCGGGCTGGCCGTGTTCACCAGTCACCAGGCTTTCGGTCTGCAGCACGATAAGCTGCGGTCCCTGCAACTGGCATGAGTATGCTGTCGGGCTTCTGGGCCGTGTTGAAGCGTGATCTGCAACTGAGCCTGCGCGACCGGGCGGATGTGCTCAATCCGTTGCTGTTCTTCGTCATGGTGGTATGCGTGTTCCCACTGGGCGCCAACCCGCGCAGTCAGCTCCTGAGTGCATTCGCGCCGGCCATCATCTGGGTGGCAGCGCTTTTGGCCACGTTGCTCTCTCTTGAACGCCTGTTTCGGTCCGATTTCGAGGACGGCAGCCTGGAACAGCTCGTGCTCAGTCCGCATCCCACGCCCGTTCTGGTGGCAGGCAAAATTGCAGCCCACTGGCTGACCAGCGGGCTGCCGCTGCTTTTGTTGTCGCCGCTGCTGGCGGTGATTCTGGGCTTGCCGGGCCGATTCATACCGCTATTGTTTGTCAGCCTCGCACTGGGCACCCCTATATTGAGCTTGGTGGGGGCGATCGGAGTGGCACTGACAGTGGGGCTAAAACGCGGTGGTATGCTGGTAACGTTGCTGGTTCTACCGCTGTATACCCCGGTGCTGATTTTCGGAGCCAACATGGTGGGCGCGGCAGCCATGGGGCTGCCGGTGGTTGGACAGCTCTTTCTCCTGGCGGCCATGCTGGCGCTGGCTATCACGCTGGCCCCGCTGGCGGCAGGGGCCGCACTGCGCATCGCAATCGAATGAAGAAACGCCTTGTTTTACTTGCCGGTAAGGTCTACCGTCCTGACAGCCCGGTTTATTAATCCGGCATCAAAACAGCTGACTTGATCCGCTGTTTTCAACGCCTTCAAAAATAAAAGCCGGCGCCTGTCCG
>NZ_JBQDYE010000079.1:0-5578 GCF_052044155.1 Salinisphaera sp. SWV1 | reverse complement strand
AAAACTTGTTGACACGTATCGGCGAAGGTCTAGAATGCGCCCTCTCGCAACGCAGCAAGCCTTTTTGAAGGCGCCACGGCGCCGGGGTTGAGAGCGGAGCGGGGCAGTTTTCCGGGACGTCTTGTTGAAGGCGGATCGGCGGGCTGGGGCGACGGATCGAAGAAAAAAGCATTTGCTTGATTCGGTTGATTTGTTGCAGACTGGAGGGCCGCCCTGGGGCGGTACCGAAAGTGGGTCAGCGGCGATTTCGAGGAAATCGAAAAAGCAGTTGACAGGGTGTTGGAACGGCGTAGAATACGCGCTCTTGCAACGCTTCAGGCGCAGATCGAGCAACATGGTTTGATCGGTGCAGATGGCAGATCTTTAACAACTTGTAAGTGACTTGTGTGGGTGCTCCTGTGGGGTGGCGTTAAGCCAAGCCCTATAGAGCATCCAAAGCAACAAGCTTGGGATGACTCGCACGATTGGATCAATCGTGCACCAGTTGAGAAGTAATTAAACTGGAGAGTTTGATCCTGGCTCAGATTGAACGCTGGCGGCAGGCCTAACACATGCAAGTCGAGCGGTAACAGGAGGTGCTTGCACCTTGCTGACGAGCGGCGGACGGGTGAGTAAAGCGTAGATATCTGCCTTTTAGTGGAGGACAACCTGGGGAAACCCAGGCTAATACTGCATAATCTCTACGGAGCAAAGCGGGGCTCTTCTATCCTCGCGCTAAAAGATGAGTCTACGTCTGATTAGCTAGTTGGTGGGGTAACGGCCTACCAAGGCGACGATCAGTAGCTGGTCTGAGAGGATGATCAGCCACACCGGGACTGAGACACGGCCCGGACTCCTACGGGAGGCAGCAGTGGGGAATATTGGACAATGGGCGCAAGCCTGATCCAGCCATGCCGCGTGTGTGAAGAAGGCCTTAGGGTTGTAAAGCACTTTAAGCAGGAAAGAAAAGCGCCGGTTTAATACACCGAGCGTATTGACGGTACCTGCAGAATAAGCACCGGCTAACTCCGTGCCAGCAGCCGCGGTAATACGGAGGGTGCGAGCGTTAATCGGAATTACTGGGCGTAAAGCGAGTGCAGGCGGTCGCGTGTGTCGGGTGTGAAAGCCCAGGGCTCAACCTTGGAATTGCACTCGAAACTGCGTGACTAGAATATGGTAGAGGAAGACGGAATTCCACGTGTAGCGGTGAAATGCGTAGATATGTGGAGGAACACCAATGGCGAAGGCAGTCTTCTGGGCCAATATTGACGCTGAGGCTCGAAAGCGTGGGTAGCAAACAGGATTAGATACCCTGGTAGTCCACGCCGTAAACGATGAGAACTAGACGTTGGTTGACATAGTCGATCAGTGTCGCAGCTAACGCGTTAAGTTCTCCGCCTGGGGAGTACGGCCGCAAGGTTGAAACTCAAAGGAATTGACGGGGGCCCGCACAAGCGGTGGAGCATGTGGTTTAATTCGATGCAACGCGAAGAACCTTACCTGCCCTTGACATCCTGTGAATCCTCTGGAGACAGAGGAGTGCCTTCGGGAGCACAGTGACAGGTGCTGCATGGCTGTCGTCAGCTCGTGTCGTGAGATGTTGGGTTAAGTCCCGCAACGAGCGCAACCCCTATCCTTAGTTGCCAGCATTGAGTTGGGCACTCTAAGGAGACTGCCGGTGACAAACCGGAGGAAGGTGGGGATGACGTCAAGTCATCATGGCCCTTATGGGCAGGGCTACACACGTGCTACAATGGCAAGTACAAAGGGTTGCGAACCTGCGAAGGGGTGCCAATCCCATAAAGCTTGTCCCAGTCCGGATTGTAGTCTGCAACTCGACTACATGAAGTCGGAATCGCTAGTAATCGCAGATCAGCAATGCTGCGGTGAATACGTTCCCGGGCCTTGTACACACCGCCCGTCACACCATGGAAGTCGGCTGCACCAGAAGTGGCTAGTCTAACTCTTCGGAGAGGACGGTCACCACGGTGTGGTCGATGACTGGGGTGAAGTCGTAACAAGGTAGCCGTAGGGGAACCTGCGGCTGGATCACCTCCTTTAGAGAACGGCTTTACGTTGTCCCATGGGAGTGCCCACACAAGTCACTTACACGTTAGCGGTCAGTCATGGCGGCGTTGCCGCGATAGCTTTGGGTCTGTAGCTCAGTTGGTCAGAGCGCACCCCTGATAAGGGTGAGGTCGGAAGTTCAAATCTTCCCAGACCCACCAGTTTTCAGGCGACATGACCCTGGGGCTGTAGCTCAGCTGGGAGAGCACCTGCTTTGCAAGCAGGGGGTCAGCGGTTCGAACCCGCTCAGCTCCACCATTCGAGATCAGAACAAACGATTGATCGTTTGTTGTGATTTCGATCACCGCTCTTTAACAATCGGATTGTAATCGAACACTGTATTCTTTTAGCGAAGAATATATGAGTTGCTCATAGACTTTGAGCGCGGAAGCGCTTGAGGTTATATGACCAAGTGACCAAGCGCACACGGTGGATGCCTTGGCGACAGAAGGCGATGAAGGACGTAGCAGCCTGCGATAAGCTTCGGTGAGTCGGCAAACAGACTTTGACCCGGAGATTTCCGAATGGGGAAACCCACTTGCTGCGAGGCAAGTATCCCATGGTGAATACATAGCCATGGGAGGCAAACTCGGGGAACTGAAACATCTAAGTACCCGAAGGAACAGAAATCAATTGAGATTCCCTGAGTAGCGGCGAGCGAAACGGGAGTAGCCCTTAAGCTTCGATTGTTCTAGTGGAAGTGTCCAGGAAAGGCACGCCATAGAAGGTGAAAGCCCCGTACACGAAAGGGCATTCGAAGTGAAATCGAGTAGGACGGAGCACGAGAAACTCTGTTTGAACATGGGGGGACCATCCTCCAAGGCTAAATACTCTCTGTCGACCGATAGTGAACCAGTACCGTGAGGGAAAGGCGAAAAGAACCCCGGTGAGGGGAGTGAAATAGAACCTGAAACCGTGTGCGTACAAGCAGTCAGAGCCTGTCTTCGGATGGGTGATGGCGTACCTTTTGTATAATGGGTCAGCGACTTACTTCTCAGTAGCAAGCTTAACCGGATAGGGGAAGCGTAGGGAAACCGAGTCTTAATAGGGCGACGAGTTGCTGGGAGTAGACCCGAAACCGGGCGATCTATCCATGGTCAGGGTGAAGGTCGGGTAACACCGACTGGAGGCCCGAACCCACTAATGTTGAAAAATTAGGGGATGAACTGTGGATAGGAGTGAAAGGCTAATCAAGCCCGGAGATAGCTGGTTCTCCTCGAAAGCTATTTAGGTAGCGCCTCGTGTATGACTGCCGGGGGTAGAGCACTGTTTCGGCTAGGGGTCTCATAAGAGATTACCAAACCGAGGCAAACTCCGAATACCGGCAAGTTTAAGCACGGGAGACACACTGCGAGAGCTAACTTCCGTAGTGGAAAGGGAAACAACCCAGACCGCCAGCTAAGGTCCCCAAGTCATGGCTAAGTGGCAAACGATGTGGGAAGGCACAGACAGTCAGGAGGTTGGCTTAGAAGCAGCCATCCTTTAAAGAAAGCGTAATAGCTCACTGATCTAGTCGGCCCGCGCGGAAGATATAACGGGGCTAAAGCCATGCACCGAAGCTGCGGACTTGTCATTCATGGCAAGTGGTAGAGGAGCGTTCCGTAGGCCGTGAAGGTGAACCGTGAGGTTTGCTGGAGGTATCGGAAGTGCGAATGCTGACGTGAGTAACGATAAGGCAGGTGAAAAACCTGCCCGCCGAAAATCCAAGGTTTCCTGCGCAACGCTATTCGGCGCAGGGTGAGTCGGCTCCTAAGGCGAGGCCGAAAGGCGTAGTCGATGGGAAACGGGTTAATATTCCCGTACCTCGCTTAACTGCGATGGGGTGACGAAGAAGGTTAGGCTGGCCGGGTGATGGTTGTCCCGGTTTAAGCTTGTAGGCAGGTCTTCCAGGCAAATCCGGAAGGCTAATGCCGAGAAGCGATGACGAGTGCCCAAGGGCGCGAAGCAGTTGATACCAGGCTTCCAGGAAAAACCTCTAAGCTTCAGGTTAAGCAGACCGTACCCCAAACCGACACAGGTGGATAAGGTGAGAATCCTAAGGCGTATGAGACAACTCGGGTGAAGGAATTCGGCAAAATGGTACCGTAACTTCGGGAGAAGGTACGCCCCTGTTAGGTGAAGGCCCTTGCGGTCTGAGCTGAAAGGGGCCGCAGAGACCAGGTGGCTGCGACTGTTTACTAAAAACACAGCACTCTGCTAACACGTAAGTGGATGTATAGGGTGTGACGCCTGCCCGGTGCCGGAAGGTTAAATGATGGGGTTAGCTTTACGCGAAGCTCTTGATTGAAGCCCCGGTAAACGGCGGCCGTAACTATAACGGTCCTAAGGTAGCGAAATTCCTTGTCGGGTAAGTTCCGACCTGCACGAATGGCGTAACGATGGCCACACTGTCTCCACCCGAGACTCAGTGAAATCGAAATTGCTGTGAAGATGCAGTGTTCCTGCGGCAAGACGGAAAGACCCCGTGCACCTTTACTACAGCTTTGCACTGGATCTTGAATATTTTTGTGTAGGATAGGCGGGAGGCATTGAAGCGTTGGCGCTAGCCGGCGTGGAGCCACCCTTGAAATACCGCCCTGAAATGTTCGAGGTTCTAACCTGGGTCCCTTATCGGGATCAGGGACAGTGTATGGTAGGTAGTTTGACTGGGGCGGTCTCCTCCTAAAGAGTAACGGAGGAGTGCAAAGGTACCCTCAGCACGGTCGGAAATCGTGCAACGAGTGTAAAGGCAAAAGGGTGCTTGACTGTGAGACCGACGGGTCGAGCAGGTACGAAAGTAGGTCTTAGTGATCCGGTGGTTCTGTATGGAAGGGCCATCGCTCAACGGATAAAAGGTACGCCGGGGATAACAGGCTGATTCCTCCCAAGAGTCCACATCGACGGAGGAGTTTGGCACCTCGATGTCGGCTCATCACATCCTGGGGCTGAAGCAGGTCCCAAGGGTATGGCTGTTCGCCATTTAAAGTGGTACGCGAGCTGGGTTTAGAACGTCGTGAGACAGTTCGGTCCCTATCTGCCGTAGGCGTTCGAGATTTGAGAGGATCTGACCTTAGTACGAGAGGACCGGGTTGGACGTACCTCTGGTGTTCCGGTTGTCACGCCCGTGGCATTGCCGGGTAGCTACGTACGGAAGGGATAAGCGCTGAAAGCATCTAAGCGCGAAGCCCACCTCAAGATGAGATCTCGCTAGCTCCTTGAGAGCTCTTAAGGGTCGTCCGAGACGAGGACGTTGATAGGCCAGGTGTGTAAGTACGGCAACGTATTCAGCTGACTGGTACTAATCGCCCGTGAGGCTTGGTCATATAACGCTCAAGCGCTTCTGCGCAGAGCCAAGGCAGTGTTCGATTACAAACCCGATTGTTCCAGTTTGCCTGGCGGCCATAGCGTGTGGGAACCACCCGAACCCATTCCGAACTCGGAAGTGAAACCGCTCAGCGCCGATGGTAGTGTGGGGTCTCCCCATGTGAGAGTAGGTCACCGCCAGGCTCCAAATGAAAAGCCCCGTCGCACCCGCGTCGGGGCTTTTTTTATG
>NZ_JBQDYE010000078.1:0-5795 GCF_052044155.1 Salinisphaera sp. SWV1 | reverse complement strand
CGCTTGTTTATGGGTCGGGAGTTCGAATTGAGTCGTCAGCCATAAAAAAGGCCCTCCCGCTTGGGAGAGCCTTTCTTTTTCTTGGTGCGCCCGGAGAGATTCGAACTCCCGACTGCGGTTCGTAGCCGCAATTAGTGGCACCATTTTGATAGCCATTAAAATTTCTTCATAGCTATAAATAGATCTTAAATCGTTGCTACTGTGAAAATTTAGGATATATTTTTTCGTAGCAGACGCCGCATTGGCGCCGATTAACATCGCAGAGAACTGCGGTTCCTGCTACGCAAAAGGCGCCACGATGGGCTCAGCCTCGGAACCCGAATACGACCGTATAGCCGCATTTGCTCGCGAGCGTAGTATGGACCTCGTCATCAACGAGCGCAGTGTTCGCGTCTCCAAATTGACGCATCCAGCACTCGCCGTTGTCGACGGACACATTCCGCAAGGTCGGCTCGTCGCCGGTGAAATTCGTCGCAGCGTCAGCTTGCTCGAGCACCACTATTCGCATAGGGAATCCGAACGTCTAGAACAACTCGCCCAAGTCGCCGAGGGTTGCCACTCCGAGTTTCACCGGGATCCGAGTCGGGCGCGGGGCAGCATGCATCCGCTGGCTGGCGTGCTCGCCTACTCCTATTACTATGGCGCTCTTGTGCCGCGCAGAGGAGAGCACGCGGCGCTCGGAATATTACGAGCCGCTCTTCTACGCGTCATAACGAAGGGCTTGGCCGACACGGCGACGCGCTCAGCCGCGCGACGAATTCGGGATGTTTTAACGACGGAACCGACTAGGCAATTCGACGACGCCGTATCACCTGCCTTGGCCGAGGCATGGAGCGACCAGCTCAGCGTCGCTCAATTCGCCCGGCTCATTACCCCCTACTTAGCTGAACACGGCGACGCCGCTGAGAAATTTGCCAACGCGGCGATGTTGCCTGCTGACGGCGCGCTTCGACGACCTGATGCCACTAAACCCGCCGAACCTCGGCCTTCCCCGCCACGAACACCTCGCAGACAGGCACCGCCCTCGAGCCTCAGTCCTGCAACGCCTATTCGCCCAAGTGGCCTATTTGGCGTTCGCCACTTCGTACCGCCATTAGCGTCGCTTGATGTCCCGCCGCCGGACGAAATCCCGCCCGAGGATATCGAGGGGTTTCAGCCAGCTTTCGCGCTCGATCTATTCCAGCAAGACGATGAGCCTCTGGAGGTAGCGTCGGGCGAGAAATTGGCAACCGCCGCCTTCGAGTTTGAGCAGGCCACACGCCATCACCTTGAAGGCGTCTTGCTACCCGACACGGATCGTACGCTGACCACGATCGAGACTCAGCGAGTCTGGAACGCATTAACTCCGGCGCTCGATCTCGATTTCGCCTCGCTCATGGATAAAGCGGCGGCGCTCTGTGCGGCACTGATGCTCGTCACCGGCCGACGACGGATTGAGTGCTTATACGCCATTGCGCATCTTGCTCAAGATAGCGCCGGGACCGTCGATGGAGCCCTGCGTCTGTCGACCCACTCCTGGGCGACTACCCTTCAGGCACTGCCAGAGCTCAACGACCTGCCTTCGGATTGGTTCCACAGAACGTCCCTCAAATTATCCTTTCCGTTGCCGCCGCCGCTATCGCGAGCGCTATCCGTATTGCATGCGACGCTCACAGCCGAAGCGCTGACTGACCTCGGCCGCAATACGGGCTGGGAGAGCGCATGGGCCGACCTCAGAAGCCAGCTGCGGGAGGTTTGCCCGCGGTTCACGGAGACTCGCGCCATTCACACCTTGGCGGTCCAAACGTTCGTCCGTACGGGTCATATTCGTGAAGCACAGTGGTTCTCGGGCTCAGCGCTTGAGCATTCGAGCGCGCCCAGCCATTACTACGCGAGGTCGGCGCATGAACTCGTTTCCACGTATTGCGACGCTCTCAGCGCAATGGGCATACCCGCTGAAAAGCCGAGCACATCAGATAACTCGCTCATCGGCGCGCCGCGTGCAGCCATTAGGTGGGAGACAGCCTGCACCGCAATCGAGTCTTTGTGCAGCCGAACCAAGGACGCCGTCCGATTGGGAAAGGCCCCCACCGACACGGTTCTCGAAGGCGTCCACGCGCTTGGTGCATACCTAGCAATCCTTTTCGGAGTCTGCACCGCTCACCGGTTCACAGCACCGATTGGGGCCGTCACTCGACGTGATGTCCTGACTCCCACAGGAAGCGGCGCGCAATGGAGCCTCGGCCTTGTCGGGGATAAAACCACGGATCCCGAGCTTGATGCCCGGGTCTGCGTCCTCCCGCCTCTCTTTACCGACACGCTACATGCCTATCTCCGACAACTTGAGCGCGCGGAACGGCTGCTCGCCAAGCGCGGCGTTAGCGACGACGTGCTTCTTGAACGAATACGCGCGGCGTTGGATGGCACCGGCCCATTGTGGTTCACAGGTGGCGAGCATGCGGTGGGCGCCAAAGATGCGGAATTGACCCGCCATGGGCTGAAAGCATTGTGGCCCGAATGGGTCATTCCCATGCCGCTGCTGCGACATCTGTTTGCCAGCAACGCCGGACGATTCGGTATCGCCGGGTCTGATATCGCCTTGCAGATGGGGCACAGCATCGGGGACTCACCATTCGATGCCTGCGATCCGGATTGCCCTGCGGAATTCGGCGAACGGATCGCCGCGAATCTCCAAAGCTACGTCGAAGCGCTTGGGTTTCGGACCGTCGGTGCGGCCCGGCGCTACGACCCACCGGCACCACTCGAACCGCGAAGCGCTCAAGATCTCGTTACGGATTACAAGACGCTCCGGACGCTACGTCGGGGCTGCCAAGAGACGAAGCTGGATGAGCCGACCGAGATCGAGAATCAGCGCGCCGCCGAAATAGTCGATGCATTTGACGGCCGCACGCCAACCAACGCCGACGACGAGTGGCTGATCGAGCCGGCCGCCATTCAGCAGCTCCTCAACCAGTCTCAGGCCGAGACGCTGGGTGTACAGCAAGCTTTGCGCAGCAAACTATCGGCGTTAGTTGCGCATCGGCGTCGCACCATGACCAATGGCCCGGCCCGGAGACGTCCGTTCGTACCGCCGTTGAGCACCCCGAACATCACATACAGCGCTTTCAATGTCGTTCATTTCGATGCATCGCGCTGGGCGCTCGCCGTCGAGGCTCAGGCCTTGGCTCTTCTCGATCGCGGCGTTGCCTCAGACGATGACCATGCCATCCTGGCGGCCACGACAATCCTTCTCGCCAGCTACGGCGCAGGCACCACGAGTGACCGCCTCCTCCATCTCCTCGATCCGGACCTGCCGCTGCATGCCTTCGAGCAATTTGAATCGGGCTTGATTGCTGAAGTGCCTCTCGATGCGTCAGGCAATCTGAACGGAGAGCGCGAATGCCAGCTCGTGAGCGGCGATGCAGTGGCCCTTCTCGGCAACCTGCGTCGCCGTCGCATCGCGCCGCCAACGCTTAAGCAGATCGACACGGCTTTGCGCAAACAAGCCGAGTTGCAAGGCCTATGGCCGGCAGAGGCACGGCTACCACTGGATGATCTACTGTTACTGATCGGCCTGGGGCGCCAATGCCACATACCGGGCACCCGGAGTGCCTGGGAACGCGGCATACTTAATAGCGTGGGCCCGGCCCTGACGCGCTTCGCGCCGCTCATATCCGCGGATATCTCAGCGACGGTGCCACAGCACCTTTCTGGCAAGCGCGCATCACCCGGCCAGCGGACATTAACGCGGAACGACGGGATGACGGCGTATCGGCAGCTACGCCGCCTCGCGTATGAAATCGCCGCCGGACGTGATACGGCCGCCAACCGACGACGCTTACGCGACCTGGAGGAACGGTTTGCCCTGGAGTTCGGCTCATCGAGCCTGATCGCCCTCCTCGCCGCGTTTGTGGTCTACCTTCGCCATGAACGCGGACTGGCCGACACCTCCACCTACGACTATCTGACCACCCTCGGCGCGCGCTTGATACGTGGCGTCGGCGCCGGCGACATACACGCCATTGATCCCTGGGACATTGAAGGAGCACTCCGGCAGATTGCGATCGAATCCAGATCCGGAGAGCGACGGGCCAAGGCGAGCACGGTCGCATCGGCAGCCTCTCACTTCTCCGATGTGCTCGATCGTGTCGGTGTCGAGATTGATCTGTCGCGAGCGTTCGATGGCCTGGCATTCGAGACACAACGCCACCCCGGATATTTCTCCAGTCAAACAGAGACGACCGCGATTCAGTCAGCGCTGGCGACGACGACCGATCACGCGCTTGCTTCGCTCTCGCTCGATAGCGGGGCCGACCACGCGACCATCGGGGAAGCCGGCGCGCTGATTCAGATGTACTCCGGTCTTCGATTGAGCGAGGTCGCCGGATTAATGTCTCGCGATCTAATGATCGACGACGAGCGACTTTCCATTCATGTCCACCCGATCAAGCGCCGACAGCTGAAAACAGTCGCGAGTCGGCGGATCGTTATCGCGCCGATGGAGACTCAGGCCGCCGCACGACTTCGCGGGCTCCTGGGCCGGCTGGGCATACGGGTCGCTGACACGGGCGACCTACTGTTGGCACCCGACGTTGGAACCGGAGTCGCGTCTATTGCCCGAATGATGGCGAGCGGGTTTCGTGTTTCCGCATCGTCCTGTATCGAAGGCCCCTACGCTCGCGGGCACATTGCACGACACAATATGGCGACGACTGCGGTACTGGTCACCCACCCGGCTCGAATGGCGCAACCGGTCGCCTCCCTGAAGCCCGTAACGCTCTATGAGCACACGCAGGCTCGGATTATCTCGCTCGGCCAACTTCCGCGGCGTCTGCAATTCCGCTACCTGTCACGACAACTGGGACACGGCAGCCCGATCACGACTCTGGTTTGGTATGCCCACGCACTCCCGTTGCTCCATGGGCAAGTTAGCCCGTGGCGCGGCCTCGCTCGCCAAGCGGAGGCACGATTGCTCGATCGCCGGGCTAGCGATATTGATCGATGGCGCGGACACCACGGCGGCACCCATGTCGAAAATATCCCATTTCTCATGCGGTTCCGACCTGACTGGATATCGAACCAAGTCCATCCGTATGTTGAGAAGACGACGGCTAACGCCCCGCGAACGCCCGCGACTACTACTACCTCGTCCGACACATCTCAGTTAACAGCGTCTCTCGCCGGGCGCATTGCATTGGCGGTGCGCATGGGCGTTGATGACTATGCCGCCGCCAACCAACTCTGGATGCGCGTCGAGCAGTACAAGGCAATCGTGGCTCTACTGAGTGAACGTGATCGCGGTTTCAGGCTCGGCTATCTGACGGGCCGCAGGATCCGTCCACGCGGTCATAAGAGAATTCCGCGATCTCATGATCTGGGCTTGATCCTCCGTAGCATCGATGAGTCTTTGGATGCACACGAGCTGACGGGCACCTGCCTACGACGTTGGCTATTGCGCAATCTGGCTGCAGAAGAGCCGGCACTCTCGTTCGATGTCGAGACGGCGGGTCTTGCGGCGGTGGTCGGGCGCCACAAACGCGCCGAGCGAGTTGGCGATCACGCGGCCTACACTCTGATTGAGGTACCGAAATCGGACCGTCAATTGATTTTGCTCGTGATCGCCACCATCAGCTGGCTGAAGCGAGCGTGACGGCCCGCGGTGTCAGCAACAACCGCCTTCGAAATATTGCGTGATGTCGCGCAGCGCGACTGGATCGCGCATTGCATGAAGCGGCCGGTCTCCCAGCCACTCGTACGGCCCGTGCAGTACTTCAGCCACCGAATCGAGACCAAACAGCGCTGCGATAGCATCCAGA
>NZ_JBQDYE010000077.1:0-6207 GCF_052044155.1 Salinisphaera sp. SWV1 | reverse complement strand
TCGCTGCCCCCCCCCCCCCCCGGCCGATCGCATCGGCGACTGGCATGCCGCGGGCCCGAACGTGACCCCGTTCATGAACGCCCTGTCGCTGCTGTTCCCGGCCGGCGAGCGCATGTTCATCGACGCCGTGCGCAGCTATCGCGACGGCATCACCGACGCCGGCCTGCCTGCCAACAAGCTCGGCAAGTTCACATGGCGTCTGCTCGACGTGATCCAGCACAAAACGCCCAAATCCACGCCGCTGGCGGCAACCGTCGCGCTGGCACACTACACCGCGCTGATGGGCCACATGCTGCCGCACCATCGTGAGCAGTTGGCCGGCTCACAGGAAGACTACGCCCGCATGTAGCGCTGGCACGCGCTGGAGGAAATCGAGCACAGGGCCGTGGCTTACGACGTGTACGAGCGGCGCACCGGCCGTGGCCCGCGCAACTGGCTCGAACACTCGAGCGTCATGATCGTCGCCACCGGCCTGTTCTGGCCGATCGTGTTCGCCTTCTACTGGCAAATGAGCCGGGCCGACCCGAAATGCCACGCCGAAGGATGGCGCGGGCACCTCCGGATGCTCAACTTCAACTTCGGCCGCCCCGGCTACCTGCGCCGGATGATTCCGGAGTGGCTGTCGTACTTCAAATACAGCTTTCATCCCGGCAGCAGAACAATGCCCACCTGCTGACCGAACTGGACACACTGGTCGACGGCGCCGGCCGCCCGCCACGGCCGCCCCATCAGCCGGCCGGCGCGTTGCCCGCCATCGCCAGATACAGCCGCAGCGCCGACTCGACCACGGTCTCGAACGACTCGCGATAGCCGTTCAGATGCCAGTACATGGCGATATGGATGGTCGAGCCGACCAGCCCCATGGACAGCAGCCGGCTGTCGGCGCCGGCCGTGATCGCCGCCACGTCGAACAGGCGGGCCGTGAGGTCCTCGGTCAGACGCGCGAAATTCAGCGTGACCGCGCGGTAGGTCCGATCGATATCGGCACTGATGCCGAAGATCTCGATCAGTACGATGCGGGCAATCCGTGGATCGGCCATATGCCGGAAATAGACGCGCAGGCCGGCGCGCGCGGTCGCCTCCGCCTCGGCCGGCGCGGCATCGATCGCGGCGATCATCTCGGCCTCGACGGCGGCGATCATCGATTTGTAGACCGCCGCAAACAATGCCTCGCTGTTGGCGAACGACTCATAGAAGTAGCGCTCGGTGAGCCCCGCCTCACGGCAGATCGCCTTGACCGTGGCACCGCGGAACCCGTCGCGACCGAACACCTCGACGCCGGCCGCAATCAGCGCCGCCCGGCGGGCCTCGCGGCGCTCCGCGCAGCTGCGGCCGGCATAGGCCCGGCCACGGCCCGTCCTGGCAGAGTTGACAGCGCTCATGCGTCTATTCTGGCACGGTCGGTTATGCGCCCCTCAGGCGCCGGGGCGAATGTCGCTGGCTGCAATGCCGTGGGCAACACTGCCCGGAGGCGCTGGAAACCGTGCCGGTGGCTCATGGCTGGCCTCAGGCGGCCTTCCACTTGATGGAACAGCCCTGGCTCGGCACCTGGGCCTCCTCGGGAATCGGGTCGCCTTCCAGCACCGCGTCCAGCGAGGCGCGCATGTCGGCGCCGGTCACCGGCTCGGCCGATTTCGGGCGCGAGGCATCGAACTGGCCGCGATAGGCACACTTGCCATGGGCGTCGAACAGGAAGAAATCGGGCGTGCAGACCGCGTCGTAGGCACGGGCCACTTCCTGCGTCTCGTCGTAAAGATACGGGAAGATGAAGTTGTATTGGTCGGCGAATTCGCGCATGTACGCCGGGCCGTCCTCCGGGCGCTCGTTCACATCGTTGGACGAAATCGCCACGAAACCGATGCCCCTGGGGTCGTATTCGGCGGCCACTGCGGCAAGCTCGCGCGCGATATGAATCACGTATGGGCAATGATTGCAGATGAACATCACCAGCGTGCCGCGCTCGCCGGCCACATCGGCGAATGTCCTGGTCTTGCCCGAAACGGCATCCGGCAACGCGAAATCGGGCGCGGGGGTACCCAGCGGCATCATGGTGGAATCGGTCAATGCCATGGTCGGCTTTTCAGTCGGGGAATGAATGCCGCCAGTCTAGGGCCTGTTGCCGTTTCACGCGACGCCGGACCGCGGCCCGGCATCGTGTCCGCCGGGCTGCGTCGACGGCGGTAGCATCGCGGCCATAGATGACGTATAGTCCATCCGGATATCCGGATGGAGAGATATAGTCCTATGAGCCGTACCCTGTTTACTTCCGAATCGGTCACCGGCGGCCATCCCGACAAACTGTCGGACCAGGTCTCCGACGCCATTCTCGACGCCTATCTCGCGCAGGATCCGACCGCCAAGGTCGCCTGCGAAACCGCGACCAAGACCGGCTTCGTCATGGTCTTCGGCGAGATCAAGACATCCAGGCCGGTCAGCATTCCGGTCGAGAGCATCGTGCGCGACACGATCCGCAAGATCGGCTACACCAGCTCCGACATGGGCTTCGACGCCGATACCTGTGCCGTCATGAATGTGCTCGGCGAGCAGTCGGCCGACATCAACCAGGGCGTGGAGCGGGCCGCTCCGGAAGAACAGGGCGCGGGCGACCAGGGCCTGATGTTCGGTTATGCCTGCAACGAAACCGACGTTCTCATGCCGGCGCCGATCACCTATGCCCATCGTCTGGTGCGCAAGCAGTCCGAACTGCTGGCCGATGGCACGCTGCCCTGGCTGCGTCCGGATGCCAAATCGCAGGTCACCTTCGAATACGAGGATGGCAAGCCGAGCGCGATCAACGCCGTGGTGCTGTCGACCCAGCACAATCCGGAGATCTCGCAGGCCGATCTCAAGGAAGCGGTGCACGAGCACATCATCAAGCCGGTCATCGGCAACATGCTCACCGACAACCCGACCGTGCACATCAACCCGACCGGCAACTTCGTCACCGGCGGTCCGCTGGGCGATGCCGGCCTGACCGGGCGCAAGATCATCGTCGACACCTACGGCGGCATGGCCCGCCACGGCGGCGGCGCCTTCTCCGGCAAGGATCCGTCCAAGGTCGACCGCAGTGCCGCCTATGCCGCGCGCTACGTGGCCAAGAACGTGGTCGCCGCCGGACTGGCCTCCAAGTGCGAAGTCGCGCTGTCGTATGCCATCGGCGTGGCCGAGCCGACCTCGATCTGGGTCGAGACCTTCGGCACCGGCAAGGTCGACGACGAGAAGATGACCCAGCTCATCCGCAATCATTTCGACCTGCGCCCCTACGGCATCCTCAAGATGCTCGACCTGCAGCGCCCGATCTATGCGCCGACGGCCGCCTACGGCCACTTCGGCCGCGCGGATCTGGATCTGCCCTGGGAGCGTACCGACAAGGCGGCCGCGCTGGCCGACGCTGCCGGCATTCAGGCGGCCTAGTATCCGCGCGAATTTTTCGCGCCCGTCGGCCGGCGCTCCGGTTGGCCGACGCCATGAACCGATTTCAACGACAGGAACGAATCGATGAGTAGCCCTGCCGAACAGCTCAAAGAAGATTACAAGATTGCCGATATCAGCCTGGCCCCGTGGGGCCGGCGCGAGATCGACATCGCCGAAACCGAAATGCCGGGCCTGGTGGCCCTGCGCGAGGAATACGGCAAGGATCAGCCGCTCAAGGGCGCGCGCATCGCCGGCTCGCTGCACATGACCATCCAGACGGCCGTGCTGATCGAAACCCTCGTGGCCCTCGGTGCCGAGGTGCGCTGGGCCTCCTGCAACGTGTTCTCGACCCAGGACCATGCCGCCGCGGCGATCGCCGAATCCGGCATCCCGGTCTATGCCTACAAGGGCGAGACGGCCGAGGAATACTGGGAATACGCCCATGCCATCATGGACTGGCACGACGGCGGCCTGCCCAACCTGATCCTGGACGACGGCGGCGATGCCACCACGCTGGCCACCTTCGGCGTCAAGGCCACCGACGACCCGTCCCTGCTCGATAACCCCGGTTCGGACGAGGAAAAAGCGCTGTTCAAGGTGATGAAGAAGCGCCTGGCTGAACAGCCGGACTTCTACAAGAAGCTCGGCAAGGCCATCACCGGCGTCTCGGAAGAGACCACCACCGGCGTGCATCGCCTGTATCACCTGGCCAAGCAGGGCGGGCTCACCTTCCCGGCGATCAACGTCAACGACTCGGTCACCAAGTCCAAGTTCGACAACCTCTACGGCTGTCGTGAATCGCTGGTCGACGGCATCAAGCGCGCCACCGACGTGATGGTGGCCGGCAAGGTCGCCATCGTCTGCGGCTACGGCGATGTCGGCAAGGGCAGCGTGCAGTCGCTGCGCGGGCTGGGTGCGACCGTGTGCGTGACCGAAATCGACCCGATCAATGCCCTGCAGGCGGCCATGGAAGGCCTGCGCGTGGTGGATCTGGAAGACCCGGGCGTGGTCGAGCAGGCCGATATCTTCGTCACCGCGACCGGCAACTATCACGTGATCAACCACGATCACCTGAAGCGCATGAAGAACGAAGCGATCGTGTGCAACATCGGTCACTTCGACAACGAAATCGATGTCGCCGCCCTGCGTCAGTACGAGTGGGAAGAGATCAAGCCACAGGTGGATCACATCACCTTCCCCGACGGCAAGAAGATCATCCTGCTGGCCGAGGGCCGTCTGGTGAACCTGGGTTGCGCCACGGGCCATCCGAGCTACGTGATGTCGAACTCGTTCACCAACCAGGTGCTGGCCCAGATCGAGCTCTGGAACCATCGCGATCGGTACCAGAACGACGTGTACGTGCTGCCCAAGCATCTGGACGAAAAGGTCGCAGCCCTGCATCTGGCGCGGGTCAACGCCAAGCTGACCCAGCTCACGAAGGATCAGGCCGACTATCTCGGCGTGCCGGTCGAGGGCCCGTACAAGCCGGATCACTACCGCTACTAAGCGCGTGATGGAAGGCCGTATCTAGGTCTGGAAGACCCGGCCCGCGGCCCGCGTGGGCCGGGTTTTTTTGTGCACCATGATCGGCGCCACCGCGCCACAGACAACAGGGGGAGACGCCATGAGCCATGATGTCTCGCACAACGATTTCTCCATCGAGCTGTTCCCGCCCAAGGGGCCGAAGGGCGAGGCACGACTTGAGCAGGCGCTGGAAGCGCTCGCCGAACTGCACCCCGCCTTTTTCTCGGTGACCTTCGGCGCCGGCGGCACCACTCGCTCCGGCACGCTGGAAACGGTCAAGAAGGCCATGCAGATCACCGGCCGGCCGGCCGCGCCGCATCTGTCGTGCATCGAAGGCACAAAGGCATCGATCGGCGAGTTGCTGGACAACTACAAGGCCGCCGGCGTGAAGCGCATCGTCGCGCTGCGCGGCGATCTGCCCGACGGCATGGACAAGCCCGGCGTGTTCAATTACGCCAACGAGCTGGTGGCCTTCATCAAGCAGCGCCACGGCAACGATTTCCATCTCGAGGTCGGCGCCTATCCGGAATATCATCCGGCCGCGCCCTCGCCGGCCGAGGATGTCGACAACTTCGTGCGCAAGGTCAGGGCCGGCGCCGACTCCGCGATCACGCAATACTTCTTCAACGCCGACGCCTATTTCAACTTCTGCGACGAGGTGGCGGCCAAGGGCGTCGATATCCCGATCGTGCCCGGCATCATGCCGATCAACGATTTCGGCCAGATCTCGCGCTTTTCGGCCATGTGCGGCGCCGACATTCCACGCTGGGTCCGCCAGAAGATGGAGTCCTACGGCGACGACACCGCGTCGGTGCAGGCCTTCAGCCGCGACCTGATCGGCCGGCTCTGCGAGCGTCTGCTCGCCGGCGGCGCGCCCGGGCTGCACTTCTACGCGCTCAACAAGGCCGAGCCGACGGTCACGCTATGGCACGATCTCAAACTGCCGGGCCCGAGCGCGCACCACGCCGCCTGAGCCGCGCCGGCAAGCCCAGGTGGAAAACCCGGCCGAAGCCGGGTTTTGCATTCGACAGCGAGGTCTGGCGCCAGCGCCGGTTGCAGTCACGCGGCGCGCCGGAAGCTGGCGGGTTATCGCGGGCCGCGCCTACCTCAGCGATGGCGCGGGCGGGCCTATCCGGCGCTACCGGGCTTGATCGCCGTGCGGCATCGCCTGAGACGGCGGCCAACCCCGGCCCTAGGGCGCTGCTGAAAAACCCGACAAATCTCGGGACAATAGTCAGCAGTGGAGAGTGAATAGGAGCCGAACCGATG
>NZ_JBQDYE010000076.1:0-6361 GCF_052044155.1 Salinisphaera sp. SWV1 | reverse complement strand
CGCGGCGACTCGCGCCTTGCCGGACACGATTTGCGGTCTCCAACGCGGCGCTCGCACAAAACGGCAACAGGCCCTAGGCACCTGGGCGGCATACGGCTTTGGTAATCTCCCCGGCTGGGGTTCGGCGAATTGCGGGTGTAGTATGCGGCTACACTTTTCACGGTGACAGCGATCGCGTCATGGCAGGCAGGCAGAAAATAGGTCTGGTGGGCGGCACGGGTTATGCCGGGGCCGAGCTGCTGCGACTGTTGTCGGCCCATCCCGACGCCGAGATCGTGACCGTGACCTCGCGTAGCGCGGCCGGGACCCCGGTGGCTGAGGCCTACCCGCAGCTGCGCGGCGTGGTCGATCTCGCCTTCGCGACCCCGGACGCCGGCCGACTCGACGAATGCGATGTGGTGTTCTTCGCCACGCCGCACGCCGCGGCCATGCACGACGTCTCGCGGCTGCTCGCGGCCGGCGTGCGCGTGATTGATCTGTCCGCCGATTTTCGCCTGCACGACGCCGCGCTCTGGGCGCAGTGGTATCACACCGAGCATGCCGCCCCCGAGCTGATCGAGCGCGCGGTTTACGGCCTGCCTGAACTCGGCCGGCGCGAGGCGATCGCTGCCGCCGATCTGGTCGCCTGCCCGGGCTGTTATCCGACCGCGGTCCTGCTGGGTTTCAAGCCGTTGCTGGATGCCGCCATCGTGGATCCCGACCGGCTGATCGCAGACGCCAAGACCGGTGTCTCCGGCGCCGGCATGAAGCTCGCCCCGGGGTTCCTGTTTGCCGAGGCCACCGATTCATTCAAGGCCTATGGCGTGTCGGGCCACCGGCACCTGCCGGAGATTCGACAGTTTCTCGCCGAGCTGGCGCAGCGCGAGGTGGGGTTGACCTTCGTCCCGCATCTGGTGCCGATGGTACGTGGCATCCATGCGACGCTGTATGCGACCCTGGCCGGCGACGCGGATTTGCAGGCGCTGTATGAACAGGCCTACGCGGACGAGCCGTTCATCGACGTGCTGGCCGCGGGCGGCACCCCCGAAACACGCCATGTGCGCGCGACCAACATGTGCCGCATCGCTGTGCATCGCCCGCTCGCAGGCGATCAGGCGGTGGTGCTCTCGACGCTCGACAATCTGGTCAAGGGCGCGGCTGGACAGGCGGTGCAGTGCTTCAATCTGATGATCGGCGCGCCCGAAACGCGGGGACTCACCGCGACCGCGCCCGTCCCCTAAATTTTTCTGCCATCTCTTGAAAACCCGCGCATCGCACTGATGTCGTATGATAGTTATCGCGGGTTCGACACGGACAACGCTTATGAGTACTGCCACTGAAACCATCGATCAGGATGCCGACCAGGCAGCGCTGGTCTTCACTGACGCGGCCGCCCTCAAGGTGAAGGAGCTGTTGGAAGACGAGGACAACGATGCCCTCAAGCTGCGGGTGTTCGTCTCCGGCGGCGGTTGTTCGGGCTTCCAGTATGGTTTTACCTTCGACGACAACGTCGAGGAAGGCGATACGCTGATCGAGAAACAGGGCGTGACGCTACTGGTCGACCCCATGAGCGTGCTCTACCTGATGGGCGCCGAAATCGATTTTTCGGATGGGATCGAAGGCGCGCAGTTCGTGATTCGTAACCCGAATGCCACGACGACCTGCGGTTGCGGCAACTCGTTCGGGGTTTAAGATTACGCTGCGCGCCTGCCCCTTTGAGGGGCGGCTTCGCCGCAGGCGAAGCGGGGTGACAGACAATGCTCAAGCTTTGCGCAGCAAAGCCCGCGCGCAGCGCGGCGCAGTTCGTGATTCGTAACCCGAATGCCACGACGACCTGCGGTTGCGGCAACTCGTTCGCGGTATAAACTCGACCTGCGCGCCTTCGCCCCCCCCCTTGAGGGGGCGATTCGCCGCAGGCGAGTGGGGGAGATAAATAATCCCTCAGGCTTGCGCAAGCAAGCCCCGCGCGGATGCGCGGCGCAGTTCGTGATCCGCAATCCCAGCGCCACGACGCCCCGCGTTGCGGGAACGCCTTCGCCGCGTACCCGGCACGATGCTCGGGCGGAATTACTTCAGTCGCGCGGCCGGCGGTGCGGCGTGCCAGCCGCCCAGCACCGCCAGCCCGCTTGCTCCGGTCACGCCCGGGGCATTGCCGGGCCGGCCAAGCACGCGCTGGCGCGCCAGCCAGGCGAATGCGAGGGCCTCGATCCAGTCGGGATCGAGGCCCAGTTGTGCCGTGGTTTCGACCGGGCGCGGGGCGGCCAGGGCAGCGATGCGCGCCACCAGATACCGGTTGTGCACGCCGCCGCCGCATAGGTACAGCGTCTCCGTGCCCGGGCCGAACCGGTCCACGGCATCCGCGATGGTGATGGCCGTCAGTTCGCACAGCGTGGCCTGTGCATCCGCCGGTGTGGGTGTGCGCCCGAGCGTGGCCACGCGTCGATCCAGCCAGTCGAGCCCGAAGTACTCGCGCCCGGTGCTCTTGGGCGGTTCGCGATGAAAATAGTCATCGCCCAGCAGATGCGCCAGCAGTTCGTCGTCGACGCGCCCCGATGCCGCCCAGGCGCCGCCGGCGTCGTGACTGTGGCCGCGGTGACGCTGGATCCAGGCGTCCATGAGGCCATTGCCCGGACCGGTATCGAACCCGCGGGTCGCCGTCGGATCGGCATGCGCGTCGCCGGGCAGCAGGGTGATGTTGGCGATGCCGCCGATATTCACCGCCACCCGGTTGGCATCGGGGTCGGCGAACAGGGCGCGGTGGAACGCGCAGACCAGCGGCGCGCCCTGGCCCCCGAGTGCGATATCGGCGTTGCGGAAATCGGAAACGACGGCGCAGCCCGTGTCTGCGGCGATACGTGGGGCGGCGCCGATCTGCAGGCTGAAGGCCGGTTCGGCGTCCGGCGCGTGCCAGATGGTCTGGCCGTGGCTGCCGATCGCGGCGATCTGCGATGCTGTCAGCCCGGCCTTGGCGATGGCCGCGTTCGCGGCGCTGGCGAACCACTGTCCGACCGCCTGGTCGAGACGACCGAATTCGAGCAGGCTCACGCGCCGATCGGCGTCAGACAGGGCCAGCAGTTGCTCGCGCAGGCCCTGCGGCGGCGCTGCGCTATGCGTAGCCAGCATTGTCGGCCGATCGGGCGGGCCGGCGAAGCGTGCCACGACCGCATCAACCGCGTCCACGCTGGTGCCGGACATCAGCCCGACATAGCAATCGGGGCCGCTCATCAAGGCGAATCCGTAGCCGAGGCCATATGGACCCGGGCGTCATCGGTCATGTCGTCGAGTTTCGCGATGAGGTCGGCGTCCCGAGCCTTGAAGGCGGCCAGTTGATGGCCCTGTAGCGGCGGCGCGCCGGGCAGGGGGACGGTCTGCGGGTTGCGCGGTTTGCCGTCGACGCGGAACTCATAGTGTACATGCGGGCCGGTGGCGAGCCCGGTCATGCCGACATAGCCGATGGTCTGGCCTTCGCGCACCCGGCTGCCGACGTGCAGGCCGCGCGCAAAGCGCGACATATGCGCGAATCGCATGGTGATGTGTCGGTTGTGGCGGATGATCACCACGTTGCCGTAACCGCCGCGCCGGCCGCGGAAGATGATCCGGCCGTCGCCGGTGGCATGAATCGGCGCGCCTTCGGGGGCGGCGTAATCGGTGCCCTCGTGGCGGCGGATGCGATGCAGAATCGGATGCATGCGGTTGAGATTGAAAGGCGAACTGATACGGGTGTACTGCACGGGCGCCCTTGCGAACGCCGGACGCATGGGCCGCCCGTCCGGGCGATAGTACTCGCTGTGGCCGTTGTCGTCGGTATAGCGCACGGCGCGAATGACCTGCCCATTGTTGATCAGGGCCGCGGCGGCGATGGGTCCCGTTCCGACCTGCTTTTGCTTGCGGTAAAGCGTGTCGTACACAGCGACGAAGCGGTCACCCGGCTGAATATCGCGGCCGAAATCCACAGATTGCGCAAAGATTTGATGCAGGCTGGCGGCCTGGCGGCCGGTCAGGCCCGCAGCGATCGCATCGCGGTAGAAGCTGTGACGAATCACCCCGCTGACCGATGTCTGTCGGTGTTCGGCCGACTGCTCGGCCAGGGTCCCGGTGAAGCCGTCATCGTTGCGACGCACACTGAGATGGTGCAACGCATCGACCGCGTAGCGGATCGCCTGGACATGACCGGTGTCGTCGGCCTTCACCTCGAGTACGTCGCCGGCCTGCAGGCCGCGCGTGAAGTAATGCCCCAGATGCGGCATGTGTGCGATGCGCAGTGAATCCATGTACGACAGCCCGTGCCGGGCGAAGGCCAGCGACAGGGTATCGCCGCTGGCGATGGTGACGCGTTGCCAGCCGGGCTTGAGGGCGTTCGGCTTGTCGCTAGAGGTCAGCGACGCGGCGGGCGCGAATGCCAGCTGGATCGGCCGGGCTGGTGGCCGCGTGCGGACGTTGTCGAACGTCGGGCTGAAGTTGACCGGCATGGCATGAGCCCGTTGGAAACCGGGCACGTGGACGCGCGTCACGGCCGGCACGGCGGCATCGTCATCCGGCGGAGCGCCTGCCGGGGCGGTGAGATACCAGGTCAGGGCGGCCGCGACCGGCACCAGGGCGACCGGCGCCCAGGGTTGCCAACGCGGCGATTTCTGCGGTTTTTCGCGCAGCCACAGATAATCCCGATCGACAAACTTGCCCATGGCTTCCCGTCGTTTCACTGACCCGAGCGTGATGCCGACGCGCGCCAAGCCCCCGCAGCTGCACCGCCGAATTGGCCATAAAAAAGCACAATCACCGGGACTTGGCAAATCCGTGCATGTCAGGCTCGTTGGCGTGTGGGCCGCGACCGCATCCAGGGCCGGCGCTGGCCGGGCGGCGGATCCGGGCAACGACACTCGTGCGCCCCCGCGTGGCCATTCGCCCGTGCCGGTGCCCGACCGTACCCGCGGCGTCTCGGCGTGCGGTCCGAGGGGCGTCGGCGCGGTCTCGCATGAAATGGCAACAGGCCCTAGACTTGGCGCGCAACCGAGACCAGATACATGGAGCAGGCGTTGACGAGTCAAGACTGGGCCGAGATCGTGCGCGGGGCGGATGAAATCATTCCGGAAGCCGAATTCCGCGAGCGGTTTGAGAAGGCGACCGCCAGCGGTGAGCGGCTGGTGATCAAGGCGGGCTTTGATCCAACGGCGCCGGATCTGCACCTGGGGCATACGGTTTTGCTCAACAAGCTGCGCTGGTTCCAGGACATGGGCCATGACGTGGTCTTCCTGATCGGCGACTTCACCGGCATGATCGGCGATCCCACGGGGAAGAATGTCACCCGCAAGCCGCTTACCGAGGCCGAGGTTGCGGCCAACGCGCGCACTTACGAGGCCCAGATCTATCGAATTCTCGATCCGGATCGCACCCGCGTCGTGTTCAACTCGACGTGGCTCAATGCATTCTCCGGCGCCGACATGATCAAGCTGGCCGCCACGCACACCGTGGCTCGAATGCTCGAGCGCGACGATTTCCACAAGCGCTATCAGTCCAACCAGCCCATCGCCATTCACGAATTCCTGTATCCGCTATTGCAGGGGTACGACTCGGTGGCGCTCGAGGCCGATCTCGAACTCGGTGGCACGGACCAGAAGTTCAATCTGCTGATGGGGCGGCATCTACAGCAGATCTACGGCCAGAAGCCGCAGGCCGTGCTGACCATGCCGCTACTCGAAGGATTGGACGGCGTGAACAAGATGTCCAAGTCGCTCGGCAACTACGTGGCGATCGACGAAGCGCCGAACGAGCAATACGGCAAGCTGATGTCGATATCCGACGATCTGATGTGGCGCTACTTCGAGCTATTGTCGTTCGAACCGGCCGACACCATCGTCCGTTATCGGCGCGAGGTCGACGCCGGGGCGAATCCGCGCGACTACAAGTACAAGCTTGCCGGCGAGATCGTGGCCCGTTTCCACGGCGATGCAGCGTCGGCAGACGCTCATGAGGCATTCGTGTCGCGTTTTCAGCAGGGCGTCGTGCCCGACGACCTGCCGGTGACGCCGGTGAGCGTCGATGCGGGCGGGTTGCAGGTGGCGGCGCTGTTGGTCGCGGCGGGGCTGACCCAGAGTAACGGCGAAGGCATGCGCCTGATCAAGCAGGGCGCTGTCCGGTTGGACGGCGAGCCGGTCCCGGATGCCCGGCACACGCTGCATGCCGGCCAGACCTGTCTACTCCAGGTCGGCAAGCGTCGAATTGCGCGCGTGCGCCTTGAGGCTGGTTGAGGCCACGCAGCGCGAGCACCGCACGGCGGGCGTTTCGAGCCTGTTGCAGAATTATTTCAGAAAACTTGTTGACACGTATCGGCGAAGGTCTAGAATGCGCCCTCTCGCAACGCAGCAAGCCTTTTTGAAGGCGCCAC
>NZ_JBQDYE010000075.1:0-6448 GCF_052044155.1 Salinisphaera sp. SWV1 | reverse complement strand
GCGAGTCGGGTGCCGTAGTATTGGCGATAGACCAGCAACATCGGGATGACGATCAAATCGCCGTAGATGAAGGCCAGCGCGCCGCCGAACGAGATACCGCCGTTGAACAAAGCGGCGGCCAAGGGCACGTTTCCGACCGAACACACAAAGCTCACCACGGCGACCAGCGGCCCGACGAGTGCGTTTTCGATCATCTGCAATAGGCTGACATCGCCCCCGTGGCCCCCGGATAGAAACAGCGCCTGCCAGAACGCGTCGGGTACCCAGACCACCATCGCGCCGGCGACGATCACGCCGATGGCGATATCCTTCCAGATCATCGACCAGTCCATCATGAAATTGGCGGCCGCCTGGCGCCAACCATCAAGGCTGAGCGGGCTCGGGACAGCGACATCCTCGTCCGTATCATCGTCAGTCTGGGCCTCACGTACGTGATCGAATGCCCTCACCGGCCCGACGAGCTTCATGAGAAGCGCCATAACGATGATTAGCAGCACGCCGCCCGCAAATTCAGCGACCACGAACTGCCAGCCCATCAACGACCACAATACGAAGCCCAGCTCGATCACGAGATTAGTCGCCGCGATCATGAAGGCAATCGAGGCCGTGATATGAGCGCCGCGCATGAATACGCTGCGGCTCATGGCGGCCGCAGCGTATGAGCAGGACGATGAGATGGCGCCGAAAAAACCCGCTCGGAAAAGCGAAGCCGCACTGTCGTCCCCCATGACCTGCACCATGCGGCGTTTGGGAACGAACGCTTGGACGGCGCCCGAGATCGCAAAGCCGAGCACCAGCGCCCACAGGATTTTCCAGAACATGCCGGCGATCGTATAGAGCGTATCGCCGAGGATCGGAACGAAAGTCATATTTGTCATCCGGTGATGATTTTAGGCCGCGGAATTTGCGTGGTTCGGTTAACGACGTATCAGACGGATGCGGTGATGGGCTTGGGCCACCGATAAACGGCCATGAAAGTGAAAAAGATCAGGGCGTAAATCGCGGCGTTGCCAAACATGTTGCCGGTCATGCCGGTTTGGCCAAGGGCTGTATATGGTGCGCCGAACCCTTCGGCCGTCGACCATATCACCAGCGAATAGATGCCGCCGATCGGTAGCAGCCATCGCATCAGCTTGCCGGTGATGAGACTCCAGGCGAGCACCGTTTCAAGAAGCGCAGCCAGCACGCCAACCAGAACGGGGCCCACAAAGCTGATAACGTTGATCCACATCTGGTCGTAAGTTGCCACCCAGCCTGGTAGGGCATCTTGAGCCGCTGTCAGATAGGCGACCATATGGGTTAGATAGTAAGGGTGCCATTTGAACAGTGCGTCCCAGGCCCACAAAAAACCGAATGCCAGGCGCATCGCATGGATCCACAGACGGGCGTGCGCCTGCGCCACGGCATTGTTGTTCGCTGGCGCGGCCTGGCTCAGGCGCCAGCAGGCGAACGTCAAGATCAACAGGATCAGATAAGGCGGCGCGATCCCCGGATCGGTCTGGCCGGCGGCGGTATTGAAACCGCCGGTATGGGAAACGCCGACCCACATCACGATCAGATACACAACGCCCAACCAGAGGGCGGCGCGCATGCCGCGGCCCGAAAGCAGCGCCACCGCCATTATTAGATCCAGCAAAAAAACACCGTTGCCGATCACGCGCACGGGCCAGGAGCCGAAAGACAGGCCCATGAATTGCGCAATTGCGTGTTTATTTGCGCTGGCCGAGGCCGTCCACGCGTTGAACAGCCAGATCAGCCCGAACACAATCCGTAGGCCGTAAAAAGTCAGTTGTTGCGACGCCGTGACTCGCGCTGGAATGTCGTGCGGCGCTCGAAGATCGAAATCCAGCCAGCGGTAGACTGCCTCGGTTACTTTTGACATCTCAGACTCCAGGGTTTTGAGATTGGATTTGAGGGTCGAATATCGAAAAATGGCAACTCGGGGTCGGGTGGAATGACGTCGACGAACCCGAGTGATGCACAAGACCACCGTCGGTACGCGTTCGGACAACGTCATCAATCAGCAACGCGGTGGTGTCGCGATGCCTGCTAATACCAAGCACTCAGGCCCACCACAAAGGCTGTCGAGGAGCTTGTCCCGCCGTCCGCCCGAGCCATTTTGGCGGTGTCGCCGTATTTCTTGTCCCAGCGCACACCGATATACGGTACGAATTCACGCACGATCTGATACTTGAGCCGAAGGCCGAGCGAGGTGCTCTGCAGACCTCCGCCCAAGCCGTAATTGGCATCGCGCGCGCCGAGATTTATTTCAGCTCGCGGCGCTAGGCGAAGGCGCTGGGTAATCAACGGCTCGTACTGAAATTCGCCGCGAAAGCTGGGTACGCCGTCCTGGCTGACGTAGAACGAGGCTTCGGTATCGATATACAGGGGGGACAGGCCCTGCAGTTTGACCATGCCGAACGCGCGATCCTTACCGGGGTAGATATCGTAGCGTGCACCGATCAGCGCATTCCAGAACGGAGTGATCGCGCGTCCGTAGTCAGCCTCGAACGAGGTCGAATCCGGCGAGCCGCCGGTGGTTGCGCCTTCGCCTTCGGTTTTCCACCAGAAACGGTTGATATCGCCGCCGATCCAGCCTTGACCTTCCCAGAGATAGCTGTCGGGCGCATTACCGGTGCCGTATTCGAGACGGTTGATACTGCTGTACTGATGGATAGCGTTATCACGGATGGGGGGCGCCCAGTTCGCCGGCGCGCCGCTGGATGCGTTTTCGGCGCCCTTGGGCACAACGCTGTTCGGATTGGCCTTGCCGGGCGGCGCGTCGGCCAGCGCCGGTGCGGCCGCGCTGGCCATGACAAACGCCAACCCGACTATCAGGATTTGATGCATCACCTTAGGCATGATCGATCTCCGAGGCCGGGGCGACACGCACGACGCGGAACATGCCGGCCTCCATGTGGTAGAGCAGATGACAATGGAAGGCCCAGCGGCCCGGTTCATCGGCAGTGACCAGCAACGATACCCGCGAGCCGGGCAGGACACTGATGGTGTGTTTATAGGGCCGATGATTGCCCTGGTGATTTTCCAGCTCCATGAACATGCCGTGGAGATGGATCGGATGCTCCATCATGGTGTCGTTGACCAGTATCAGCCGGATGCGATCACCGTAGGGGAAGTCGATCGGCTTGGCCTGTGAATACTCGCGGCCGTCGAACGACCACATGTAGCGGTACATGTTGCCGGTGAGATGCACTTCGATGGTTTTCGAGGGCTCGCGTTTATCCGGCGGTACCGAGACATTGCGCAGTTGGCTGTAAGTCAAGACACGATGATCGACGTCGGCCAGGCCGGTCGGCCGGTCGGCCAGCCGATAGCGCTCGGCCTGAGCCACGGTAATATTGCCCGGGCCATGCTTGTCAGGGCCATGCCGGGCGATCACCGGGCCCGAGTTGCCCATGCCCATATGCGACAAATCATCGGCAACGGGGTTGGTGGCACGATTGATCGCTTGAGAGTGCTGCATGCCTGCCATGCCGCCCATAGCGCTGATCTGCGCCCCGTCGTGGGGTTGCGGCATCGACATTTTCTGGTCCGACTCGTCGTCCATCGCCATGCCCTGCATCGGCATGCCCATATCGATCATCGTGCGAGTCGGGGGCGTGCGCAGCGCCGGCACGGTCGCGCTCATGCCCGGCCGTGGCGCAAGCGTGCCGCGGGTATAGCCCGAGCGGTCCATCGATTCGGCCATGATCGTATAGGCCTTGTCGGGAGCCGGTTCGACGATCACGTCATAAGTTTCGGCCACCGCAATCTGGAACTCGTCGGTGTCGACCGGCTCGATGTTCTGGCCGTCGGCCGCGACCACAGTCATCGGCAGGCCGGGGATGCGCACATTGAAATAGGTCATCGACGATGCGTTGATGACTCTCAGCTTGATGCGCTCACCCGCGTTGAACAGCCCGGTCCAATTGGCGGCTGGATGCTGGCCGTTCATCAGATAGGTATAAGTGTGCCCGGTGACATCGGCGATATCGCGCGGACTCATGCGCATCTTGTTCCAGGCCAGGCGCGATTTTATGGTTTGGGTCAGCCCCTGTTGTTCGACTTCGTCGACCAAGTCGACCAGCGTGCGCTGGTTGAAGTTGTAGTAGTCGCTGGATTCCTTGAGCTTGGCGAACAGTCGCGCGGGATCCTCGAACGTCCAGTCGGTCAGTACCAACACGTATTCGCGGTCGGCTGGATTGGCCTCGGGTTCGGCCGGGTGAATCACGATCGGCCCGAGCTGGCCGACCTGCTCCTGAAAGCCGGCGTGACTGTGATACCAGTAAGTGCCGTGCTGACGCACCGGGAAATAAGCCTCGAATGTATCGCCGGCGGCAACGCCCGGAAATGACACGCCCGGAACACCGTCCAATTCGAATGGCAGCAGTAGCCCGTGCCAATGGATTGATGTCAGATCGTCCTTTAAATGGTTATGTACCCGAAGCCGCGCGTTGTGCCCCTGCCAGAGTTCCAGCAGGGGGCCGGGCACGCCGTGATTGACGGTGTTGGCCGTTGCTCGCCCTCCGGCGATAGCGATCGACTCCGAACGAATATGAAAATCCCGAGTCACGGATCGCGGGGGGCCACCTTGAACGCGCGCGGCCTCACCGGCTCGGCGCATGGCATCCGCCCGCGAGACGCCGGGCAAAAACATATCAAGGCCGGCCAACATGCCGCCGGCGGCCATCGCTTGGAGAACTCTCCGGCGCTGCGTATTCGTTTGCTGATCGTGCATGCGTGGCGGGCCAGCGTCGATCTCGGAGCCGTTACGACGCGCTTCGCCATAGCTCTTACGTTTTTTCAAAATCTTCTCCGTATTCGAAGTAAAAGACGACCCACGGGTATCGGTCAGGGGGAGTAGGGCTCGATACCCGAGGGCCGAATCGCGATGACGCCGTGGATTCGGTGTCACCGCTGACACCCCGGTAACAGGGGGCACTACCGGGATGAGCCGGTGCCGGTGTGGGCGATTGATAGTCGCTTATAGCTCGCAAGACGAGCTGCTGGAAAAGGCTTGCAGTGACCGATTCGACGCCGAAACGCGACTGGCAATGCTTCGACATATGCCAGGTCCTGTGACGAGGAACCGCCCCGGCGTGATCGCAGCCGATGCCACTCGGAACACGGAGCGCCCGGCTCGATAGGTGATCCAGTTTTCAATGTGCGGCGCGGCCAACGACGTGTCTGACTTGGATCCGAGTGGGTGTTGCCAAGCGGAGCCAGGACGTCGCGCACGGTCAAGCTGGACCGCTTGGCCAAGGAAGGGAAACAGGTCATGAGGGTCGCCTTTCATGTAGCGACTCGCGGTTGCTATTGGCCACGGCCTTACGACCAGACCATCCCGCGAACCGGTCGTTACGACCGATTCATTGCGGTAACAATCACAAGACGCCTAGATTTAACCGGATGACAACGTCACAGACGTCGCCGAGCGTCAGTTAAATAGCGAAAGACGGGGGGCGATAAGGGAGCCGTACAAAGCCAGGCTCCAGACGCGACGTCATCCTCGCGAGCGGGTAGACGGGATGCGGGCTAGGCATGTCGGAGGCGAGCGCATCGCTTGCCAAAGCGCTAGAAGCACAGCTCCCGATCACATCGCAACAACACATGTCGTGCCGAGGCGGCTGATCCGGTTGCGAAGCTTGACCGTGAGTGGCAGACAGCGCGCTGTGCGGCGACTTGCCCGCCGGGCTGTGCAGACACGATATCCCTTGAACACCGGCCTGAGCGACCAGCGCTTGCATTACAAGCAGGAATATCGCGATAACGCGCAGCATTTCTTTAAAGTATCTGAGCCGAACGAGAAACACAATAATTATTAGCGAAATCGGCTCTATCCTGACGCAATTGAAGCCATGAGCCTGACGCCCAGTCAGAGTGTACTTCTATCTGACAAAAGGAAACAGATGACGCCCTCATCGAATGATTTCTTGTTCCGAGCGAAACAACGGACAACGCCCTCCGCCGCGTTGTCGCTATCGTGGCTCTCGCCAATCTGGCTTACTTCGGCGTGGAATTTGTCGTGGCCCAGCGCATCGGCTCCGTATCGCTTTTCGCCGACAGCGTTGACTTCCTGGAAGACACCATCGTGAACTTCCCGATCGTCGTCGCGCTTGGCTGGTCCGTTCGCAATCTGGCCGGCGTCGGCATGGCACTCGCGGCGATTTTACTGATCCCGACCATGGCTCTGCTCTGGACCGCGTGGCAGAAATTCAATACGCCGTCACCACCTGCACCGTGGTTGCTGTCCATCACCGGTCTCTGAGCTTTGACCGTAAACGTGGGCTGCGCGCTTTTACTCGTCCGATTTCGTCACCATAGCGGCAGTCTTACCCGCGCCGCTTTTCTATCAGCTCGCAACGACGCGTTCGCGAACATTGCGATCATGATCGCGGGCCTCATCACGCTGGTATGGCGCTCCGGCTGGCCCGATTTGATCGTCGGG
>NZ_JBQDYE010000074.1:0-6493 GCF_052044155.1 Salinisphaera sp. SWV1 | reverse complement strand
GTTCGTGGTTTCCAGATCGGTGAGCGCCGGAGCACCTTCGGTCAGCGTGCCGGTCTTGTCGAGCACCACGGTATCGACAGCCGCCAGTTGCTCCAGCGCGGTACCGCGACGGAACAGCACGCCCATCGACGCGCCCTTGCCGGTGCCGACCATGATGGCGGTCGGCGTGGCCAGACCCATGGCGCAGGGGCAGGCGATCAGCAGCACCGAGACCGCGGCGACAAACGCCAACGCGAGCGCGGGCGACGGGCCGAAGATCAGCCAGCCGGCGAACGTGGCCGCCGACACGGCCATCACGATCGGCACGAACACGCCGGCGATCTTGTCGGCTATCGCCTGGATCGCCGGTTTTTCGGCCTGGGCCTCCTCGACCATGCGGATAATCTGGGACAAGACGGTGTCGCCGCCGACGCTGGTCGCCTCGAGCTCGAGCGTGCCGTTCTGATTCACGGTGCCGCCGACAACCTCGTCGTCTGCCTGTTTCGCGACCGGCACCGGCTCGCCGGAGATCATGGACTCGTCAATATAGCTTTCGCCCGAGCGCACCGTGCCGTCGACCGGCACGCGTTCGCCGGGCCGCACGGACACGATATCGCCCTTGGCGACCTGATCGAGATCAACCTCGGTCCATTCACCGTCGCGTTTCACGCGGGCGGTCTTGGACTGCAGCTTCATCAGACCTTGCACGGCCTGGGAGGTGCGCCCTTTGGCCACCGCTTCGAGATAACGGCCCAGCAGGATGAGCGTGACGATCATGCCGGCGGCATCGAAATAGGTATGCGCCGTGCCGCTGGGAAAGATCTGGGGCACAATCAGGGCGATCAGCGAATAGAAGAACGCTGCATTGGAGCCCAGCATCACCAGGCTGTTCATGCCGGGAGCGAAATGCTTCATTTCGCCCCAGCCAAGCGTATAGAAGCGCCAGCCCGCGTAGAACTGGACCGGGACCGCCAGCACCAACTCCATGATGGTCCAGGCGCGTGCCGGCACCAGCCGGTCCATCGCACTCGCGATGGACGGAACGCTATGCAGCATGGCGATCGCGAACAGCGGAATCGTGAACGCCGCCGCCACGATCAGCGCTTTCTTGAGCCGGTCGGCTTCGCTCTGCGATGCATCGGCGTCGCGATTCTCGTCTTCGAGCGCGACCGCGGTATAGCCGGCTTTCTCGACGCTCTCGAACAGCCGCGTCTGATCCACAAGGCCGGGCACATAGGCCACGCGTGCGCGTTCGGTCGTCAAATTCACGCTGGCCTGGACCACGCCGTCGAGCTTGCCCAGTTTTTTCTCGACGCGTGCCACGCAGGCGCCACAGGTCATGCCGTCGACCTTGAACTCGAGCGTTTCGGTGTGCGCCTCGTAGCCGGCCGAGGCCACCGAATCGAACAGAGCGCAAGCATCGTTGACACTGGTATCGAGCGAGACCTTCGCACGCCCGGTCGCCAGATTGACCGAAGCGTCCTGGACGCCTTCGACCTTGTTGAGTTTCTTCTCCACGCGGGCCACGCAGGCGCCGCACATCATGCCATCGACGCCGAAATCGATCTCCCGGATCGTATCCTGGGCCATATCGGCCTCCTCCGCGTTAGCGGTATTTCAGAATATCCATGAGCTCGGCCACGATCGCTTCATCATCGCCGCGTTCATGGGCCGTGACCACGTGGTGTTTCAAATGGCAGCGCAGAATCATGTCGCCGGTCTTGGCGAGCGCGCCGTTGACGGCCTTGATCTGCTTGAGCGCGTCCACGCAGTAGACGTCGTCGCGTTCGAGCATGCGCAAAAGACCCTCGACATGGCCCCGGATGGACCGGAGCCGGCTGCGCGCGTCGTCACGCACAGCCGGATCCAGAGCCAGACGGTTTTCATCCGGCTCGATATCGCTCATTGCACGACGCGGGCGTCGTAGCCCTCTTCCTCGACGGCCGCGATCAGAGCGTTCGGGTCGGCTGAGCCTTCGACTTCGGCTTCGCCCTCGTCCAGGCGAACAGCAACGACGCGATCCACACCGGGCACTTCCGAAAGTGCCTCGTCGACGCTTTTGACACAGTGCTGGCAGCTCATGCCTTCGATTTTCAGCTTGGTCATCAGGGTCTCCACTGATTGCACCACCCCAGGTGGGGTGGGCTAGGATGTCGCTGAAAATTTACTCTTCGGCTTATGCGCTGTCAACGCCTGAGCAGCAGTACCAGCCGATTTACAACAAAGGAGTGAGCTATGGGAGTACTTGAAATCATTGCTTGGATCTTCGTGCTATTGGGCGTTGCAACCGGGCTGGCGATTCTGCGCGACGTGATACGTCATCCCCAGCCGATGCAGATCATGAACGTGACCTGGCCTGTCAATGGCCTGTTCACACCGGTGTTCGGCTGGTGGATCTACAAGAAACTCGGCCGACCTGACGCAGAAGCCGGCGGTCATACGGATAAGCCATTTCCCCAGAGCGTGCTCGTTGGCGTTACGCACTGTGCTGGGGGTTGCGTGCTTGGCGATTCCATCGCGGCACCGATCGTCTCAATCGTTGGTTTCACCGTGGCTGGCTCGCTGCTACTCGGCCATTTCGCGGGTGAATTTGTCGCCGCTTATCTATTTGGCATCGCCTTTCAGATGCTGCCGATGATGAGCATGGGCGAATCCAACCCCTTCAAAGCGTTCATCAATGCCATTAAAGCCGACACCCTCTCGCTCGTATCGTTCGAGATCGGCATGTTCGGCTTCATCGCGTTGGCGTTTAAGGTGCTGCTGCCAGAAGAACCCCACGTGGCGTCGGCGACGTTCTGGTTCATGATGCAGATCGCCATGATCATCGGCTTTGCAACGGCCTATCCGGCGAACTGGTGGTTGATCAAGCGCGGTATCAAGCACGGCATGTAGTGCCTGCGGCGCATCGAACGGCGCGGGCGAGCCGTACCGAACCCGATCGACTCCCCGCGCCTGCTCGCAGCGGCAGCAATCGCCGTGAGTACGGCTTAGACTCCGTCTAGCTGTTTGGTCCCGCTGTATGATGGTTCAACGTTAACGCCAGAGTTCAAAGCGATCTTATGGGCCAAATACTTCACGGACGCGCCACGACCACGCACGCCACGCGAGCAGCAATACAGCGATCGACAGCTTCGGCCTCGCAGCTTGCACGGCAATACGGGATCAACGTGAAAACCGTGCTGAAATGGCGCCACAGGGCGCAGGTCGAGGATAGCCCGATGGGGCCGAAGCAGCCCCGCTCGACCTCGTTGTCACGCGAGGAAGAAGCCGCCTGTCTGATCTTTCGTCGACACACCCAGCTGCCGCTGGACGATTGTCTGTACGCCCTGCAGGACAGCATCCCGCATCTGAGCCGTTCCAGTCTGCATCGGCTGTTTCAGCGCCATGGCATCTCGCGTCTGCCCGATCCTGGCGCCAGCACCCCGCCCAAAAAGCCGTTCAAAGCCTATCCCATCGGTTATGTGCACATCGACATTGCCGAGGTCCGCACCGAACAGGGCCGACATCATCTGTTTGTGGCCATCGATCGCACGTCGAAGTTCGTCGTCGCGCGCCTTGAGTCCCAGGCCAATCGCCGGACCGCGGCCGCTTTTCTGGATCATGTGATCGATGTATTGCCGTATCGCATCCATACGGTGTTAACGGACAACGGACTACCTGCGCTTGATAACCGACGACAGGCCAAAGAGACCCTTGCCCAAGCAGCATAGCGCTTGGCTCAGGCGAGGGAAATACCTGGCGGCCCGTCGTTAGCCGGATCGTAGGCTAACCATAGTGACAGGGGTCCGAGCGGACTCGGCCCGACGTGGCTTAACAGAGGCTCATGAGATCCTGACGGGCGGGCGCGACCATTATCTACGGGGTCCTTTCGGCCCTACGGCCAGCTGAGAGGCGTCCCGCCGCCAGGAATGGACAACTCATAATACCCTCGATAATCGGCGTCCTGCTTGACGAGCGCATGCGCGACACGCGCCATCTTGACCGCCGTGGCGGTCAATGCCTTGCGCTTGAGATCGCCGCTGGTGGGATCGGCCTGGATATAGCGCTCGTACTTCGCCCGGAAGCTGTTTTCACGCATGCGCACGGCGATGGTGGCGGCCAGCCAATAGGCATATCGCAGTCGCGCGTTGCCGCGCTTGGCCAATCGATACTTGCTGCTGCTGTTACCGCTCTGCGAGGCCGCCAGATTAAAGCCGCAGAACTTCAGGTACTGGCGATGATGCCGAAAGCGTTTGAGATCGCCGCTTTCGGCCAGGATCATCAGGGCAATGATCGGGCCGACGCCCGGCAACGTTTGCAATCGCGCAAAGTCTGCATTGTCTTTGAGGTGTGTCGCAGCAAAGGATTCCAGTTTCTGGCGTTGCTCGGTCAGCGTGAGATAGCGCTGTAGCTGCAGCTTAAACGTATCCAGTGCAGGCGAGTCCTGGGGTATCGGCAAGCCCATGCTGGACTGGGCGGTTTCATATAGACCGTGCAGAAACTGCGCCTTGGCCACCTTGCGACCGACGATATCCCAGGCTGCTGCGATAAACGCATCGCAATCCAGTGAGGTAATGCGGCTCGGCGTTGGAAACGTCAGGAGGAATCGGCAGAACCACACTGCCCGCGAAGTATGGAGATAGCGCTCCATCTCCGGGAAATACAGCGTCAGATAATGGTTCACCAGACTGTGCTGGCAGCGTGACCGGGCCAGCGCAATCTGATGATAGGTGTTCGAGATCTCCTGGATATCGAAGTAGCCTTCGCGCAGCGGATCGTGAAACGGCTGAGTCATGCCATGCGCGAGCATATACAGAAGCACTTTGGCATCCTTGCGATCGTGCTTATCCCACGAGGTATACAGGGCCTCGCGTACACGGGCACACCCCAGTGAAGACGCCAAATGAACCGTGATACCCGCTTCGGCCAAACAATAGGCGATCGGCCGATGGAAATCCGCCGTGGGTTCCAGTGCAGCGATGACTGGCATGCCTTGATCGAGCAGGAACCGGCAAAGCGAATCGTGTTCGACACGCGTGTTCGGCAGCTTGAAGGCCTTTTCACGACCGTCGGGCCACCGAACGAGCACATCGTGGTAGCGCTTGGCGATATCGATCGCGACGAAGATTTGTTCTGAGCTAATCTGAGTTGCGGCAGTCATCGGAGACCTCCTTGCGGTTGTTGGTACACACAAGGATCTCTCTACAGGCGATGGCTGCCGTTTATAAGTTGGCTTCCGCAAGTACTACGGCATTCAATTCACCGACTCGGCGCGTTATCGCGATCCGAACAAGCCGCTGAATCGTCGATCACGCTTCGATCAGCGCTGTGGGGCGCATGGCATCGAGCACCGGCTGACCCGGCCGAATCATCCGTGGACCAACGGCCAGGTCGAGCGCATGAATCGGACGCTCAAGGCCGCCACCATCAAGCGCTATCACTACGCCAGTCTCGACGAACTGCAGGGCCACCTACAAACGTTTTTGGCGGCTTACAACTACGCCAAAAAACTCAAAACCTTGAAAGGGAAAACCCCGGTCGAGTTCATCACCGCCGAGTGGACGCGAGATCCCCAGCCATTCTTTTATCCGCCAAACCAGTTGTTGGCGGGACTGGACACCTAGGATCTCTCGGAGCCCTGCCCCGCCCTCGGGCCATTCGCGATCGAGGCGTTTCAGGAATGGAGCCAGCACCTCAAGGTTCAGTGCTTCCTGGGTCACGCCGTAGATGGCGTGGCGGCCGACCTGGCCGGATTTCATGATCCGGATTTTGGCCAGGTCGTGCAGCAACGCGCCCATCACGGCGAGATCGCGTTCATGGGTTGGCAAGACGTACCGCGACAGCGATTCGGCCATCTCGGCGCATTCGACGCTGTGTATGAGCAATCCCCCGATACCGGCGTGGTGGTGCGAACGGCTCGCGGGAACACACAGAAACGGTTCGGCGATCTCCTGCGATATGAAGAGCCGATGGGCGAGCGCGCGAACATGAGGATCGGTCAAACGATCCAGTAGCGCGGTCAGCCGATCAAATGCCGCTGTACTCTCTGCGGGTACCCATGTACGCGATAGAAGATGCCAGCTCGGGCTATCGGCCAGCGCGACCTTTTCGATACGATGTGTATCGATATGGACGACGTCGCTTGGCGTCATGAGAACGCGACCTTCGACTTGCACGAAGCGTGTTCGGATATCGGTCAGGCTTAGAAAGCCCTCGTCACTGAGCGACACGTCGCAGATCGCGAAACCTGTGGCATCGGCGATGGTGACACGCGCTTGGTCGGCGCGCTGAGTGTTTGGGGAGCGTTTGACGGATATGAGCCGGAAGAGCCCGGACACCACTGCCCCGGACTGGGTGGCAAGACAAGCGATGGAGGTCATGACCGCTCCTCCTTTTCCATCCCGCCATTGATCGCGTTCGTTACGAAACGGTCGAAGGCGCTGCCATCGCGTCGCGTGAGATTGGGGACGTAACGGGAATAGACGCGGAATAGCATCTCGGTGGTGGTGTGGCCCATCTGGCGCGCGATCCACTC
>NZ_JBQDYE010000073.1:0-7060 GCF_052044155.1 Salinisphaera sp. SWV1 | reverse complement strand
CTGGTACGCCTCGGCCGATTCCATCCTGCGCAAAATCGAACGACTATGTGAACGAATTTCCGTTACAGGACACTAGGCAGTCATGGAACCAGTCCACGATTTCTTGCTTGGCAATCATCATGTGCTCCTGCTCGTTGAACCCATAGCGGACGAGGCAAGGGTCATCAACTTGTATGCAAGTTTCGACGCGAGAAAATCGGGGGCGTGCATGCCCAAGATCGGCGCCAACTCGACGATGTCAGCCCCGACCACAGTGGTATGCCCGGTGACCGCCTCCAGGACTCGAATCACGTCATCCCAGAAAAGCCCGCCTGGCTCGGGCGTGCCGGTTGCCGGCATAAGCGATGAGTCGAAGCAATCGAGATCGATCGTCAAGTAAACCGGCCGATCACCCAGCGCCTGCTTGAATTCATCCAGACGCCATTCGCTTCTGTCTTTGGCCGAAAACACCGTAACGTTCGGATTGGTACGGCGGTACTGGCTTTCCTCGATCGATTCGTTCCGGATACCGAACGAGTAGAGCGGTGTCTCGGTGCCATCGATGCATCGTCGCAACGCGGTGGCGTGGCAGACAGACTCGCCTTCGTATTGCTCTCTCAGATCGAGATGGGCATCGAAGTGAACGATGGCGATTTCCGGGAAAGCGGACCGTATCGCTCTGACGGCCGCGACCGAGACGGTATGCTCGCCGCCCAGCACCAGGGGGAAGCAGCCGCTATTTATCACCTGAGCGATATCGGACTCCGCCTGGCTCATAACGTCGGCGATCGTCCCGGCCACATCGATCTCTTGCGTATTGAGCGCGAAAGCGCGGTATGGCTCCCACTGATACTCGTGATCGAACAGCTCGACTTGCTTGCTGGCTTCGAGAATAGCTCTCGGGCCATCGGCGCAGCCGACGCCGTAAGACACCGTGCGTTCGAGCGGAAACGAAAGCACAGATATCTTGTGGCGCGACGCCTCGGCATCGTTGCACCGCGGCAACTCGGACTCGTCCAAACCAAGAAACCGGTCAGCCCCCGAAAGGGCTCCATTGCCAGTCATGGGGCGTTCTGCTCGCTCGAAAGCGAGGCCGCGGCGTTACGTGGTTTTCGTTGATCGTTCGCGTGTTGGTGGAAGAGGGCCGAGGCCAGCAGCGGCACGCTGAGGCTCGCCTCGCTGTAAACCATCTGCTCCAGAGAGCGATCGACCTTGCCCCAGGAGCACGCTTCAGAAAGCGTGGACGAGGAACACGCACCATCGCGCGGATCGGCCACAGTGATCTGTACCGTGTACTTGTGCATCCGGCTGGGATGACCCAGCAGATCAGCACACACGACAGTGTCTTGGACGAAGTTCTTCGGCGTTCCGCCACCAACCATGAACAACGCGCTTTCCTTGAAGCTGGTTTTGACCGTCGTCAGTTCGCGGAAGTCCCGTACCGAGTCAATCGTGACATGTGCGTCTGGACGCTCGGTTTGGTGAGCAACCAGGCCAAAACCGGCGCTCGAATCCGTAAAAGCGGGGCAGAAGATCGGAACGTTGTTGCGGTATGCCGCAGCGATGAGGCTGTCTTTCTTGCAGAGCTCAGAGCCTTCGTTGTCCAACCAACGACCGATTTCACGGATGAATTCGCGTGACGAGTAAGCGCCCGGTTCCAGGCCCTCGGCGATCGTCTTGATGGTTTCGTCACATATCCGCAGGTCGCGCTCGTCGATATAGGTGTCGTAGATCCGGTCGATCTCATGTTCGCGGAGCTGATCGTCGTTGAGATCGTCCTGTCGATGGAAGTGCCGGAAACCCAGCGCTTCGAAGAGGTCCATATCAATGATCGATGCACCGGTTGCTACGATCGCATCGACCATGTGTGCGTCGACCAAGTCCCGGTAAATATTCATGCAGCCGGCCGCTGAGGTCGAGCCGGCCAGCGAGAGAAACAGGCAACAATCGTCGTCTGTCAGACCTGCCGATAGAATGCGGTAGGCTCGGGATAGCTCGGCCGCGGTGAAACGCATCTGCTCATACATCGCGAGGATTGGCCGGGTATCAACGGCAGCGATATCGAAATGCTCGACAGGCGTTCTGAGCAATGCTTCCCGGTGTGGTTCAGTGCTCTCTTGCTGCACCCGTGCTTGTGCGTCCATTGATGCTCCTCCTTGTTGTGTTTTCCAGTCAGTCGCCATTCCGATAGGGCGGCCCAAGCCGCCCCCGTATGGCCATTTCATTTTCTGCGGGTTGGTTTTGAGGTTGCGGGCGTGGGAAGGTCTCGACGACCTTTAAAGCACCTAGCAATCCAGCGATACTTATCGCTGCAGGCAGCCAGAGCGCGACGCGGTAAACCTCCCCAGACAGGGTATGGGCCGTTGCCGCCGAGGCGATGAGCCAGCCATAACCGAACTGGACTACCGCAGTCGTCAGGAACACGCCCATGTTCACCAAGGACAGTGCGGTCCCGGTTGATTCGGCCGGCACGCTTTCTTTCACCGCCGCAAATGACACGACAACCTGCGAACTGGAAAGGCCCAGCAGTACGAAACAGACCCAGACCGCAACCGGCGTACTACCGTGGGTAAATACGAGCCAAACCCAGGCCAGCGCGCTGACGCCAGATGCCGCGATGATGAAGGCCCTGCGGGTCCGCAGCTTGTCGGATAGTTGGCCCACGAAGAGAGAGCCAAACCCGTAGGGCAATAACGACAAGGTCATCGCCAAAGCGGCCGTGCCTCTTTCGAAGCCAAAGCTATGGCTCAGAAGTGGAGTGCCCCATAATCCCGCGAAAGCGTAAAACGTTCCGTTCGTGCCAGAGATGGCCAGCATGATCAGCCATATCTGGGGCCGGCGGATCACGGAACGCATCGTAGCGAAACTTCCGACTCGATCTTTCTTATCGCCGGCGGCGGGGTGCCCGAAGCTATCGGCGGGTGGTGGTCGCCAGAAAAATCCGATGAGAACCGCCAGAACGATGCTGAGCGCACTAAGGATGAGGAAGATGGGCTGCCAAGGGCTGACTCTGAGCAGGAGCGCGGCGGGCGCTTCAGACGCGATAGAGCCCATCGCTGCGATTAACAGTGTGCAGCCCGTAACGAAGCCGAAGCGTTGCCTCGTGAACCAGATCGCGTTGTTCTTCATCACGCTGACGAAAACGATCGACATACCGAAACCGACCAAAGCGGGTCCGCACATGGCGAAGGCGAACGAAGGCGCCAAGGCGAGAACCGCAGCGCCGACACCGACCAGCGCCGTACCGACACTCGCGGGCGCCCGGATCCCATACCGATCCACGATCATCCCGGCCGGGATCTGCATCAGGGTGTAGACCCAGAAATGCATGGAGGCGAGGCCGCCGAGTGCCGTGCTGCCTACATCAAAAGTTCGGGCGATGGGCTCGGCGAATGTTGCTGGTGCGAAGCGGTGAAAAAAGCCGATGAAGAACGCAACGGATAGCAGCGTATACCCGAGCATTTGTTGAGCTCGGAGCTTCATGCCGCGTGAGTACCGCTATGTTGGGGGTAGTCGCCACGCAGTGCTATTTCGACATAGCGCCGAACCAGTGAATGCACCACAGCTTCTTGGCTTGTGTATCGGCCGGAGACATGGGTATTCAGCCCTTTCTGTTGATACTCGACTATGTCGTCATCCTCTTTGATGACCTGGTCGAGGCGTTTCATGTACCGAGAAAGAATGTCGGGGAAATCGGCTCGCTTGATTGTTTCAGTGGGAAAGCAGTAGCTCACGTCGACTTCGACTTCCGTCGCACTGATGGCGGTTTTTTGAATCCACCACATGCAGTCCTGAGCCATGACGATGAAGAAACCGGGAAACACGATCGTGAAGTGCGTACCTTCGAGTCCGACACCGTGAGCAGCGGGGTTAAACGGAAAACCACTGTCCCGATCCTCTGGGGCCAGGGCAACTGTCTGAGTTGAGCGGTTGAACACGCCGATCCAGTGTCCGTTCGGGTGCGTAATCTCTACCGGCTGTTCTCCAATCGAACTCTTATGTACATGAGGCGTATGCAACGTCTCCATGTCTACTTCTGCGTAGAGCTTCCAGTTCGCGTTCAAGCGATACCGTCGGTGCGCGACCGACCGCATATTCGAAACACCATGCGGTTGTGCTACGGATTGAATGAAGTCGCCTAGAAATTCGTCCAGGGCGCGCTTCGGTTGCGGTGACACATGTACGAATACAAGGTTCTCTCTGACTTCGCAGGGCAGTTCGATCAGATTCGAACCGATGCAACCAAGCGTCTGTTCCTCCATGGCAAGACCAGGCGCCCTGAACAGACGGCCATCACGGCGGTACGCCCAACGGTGGAACGGGCAGATGAAGTTCTTTACATGCCCGTGAGCTTGCTGCGTTAGTGGGGCACCGCGGTGGCGACAGGTATTGAAGAACGTCCGAAGTTTGTTGTCGTCGCCTCGAACCACGAGCAGCGGCAAATTGAGGAATGTCCTCGCCCTGTAATCGCCCGGCTTATCAATATCGGTAGCGAGGCAGAAGAAGTGCCAGGCGTTGTGAAAGATCGCCGTTCTTTCCCGCTCGAACCAACGTGCGTCTGTATAAATACGACTCGGTGGTTGCTCGGCTTGGTCTAACTCCTGAAACAGGGCGGTGAATTCAGAATCGTCAAAGGGCGAGCCAAGCGACTCGGAACCATCACGCTGAACGTCGAACATCTGGGCAAGAGCTGGAAAGCCAAGAATTCATACTCGTAACTCTCATCTGTGCCGTATAGGTACAGATTGATGACGTGTGTGCGGTACAGTCGTCTTGAGTCGCAATGAGGAGGATGCAATGCTGTACGAGAGTTTGGCGGATGACTTCGCCCATCTGATCGAAACTGGCATATACCAACTGGGCACCAGATTGCCCTCGGTCCGCCGCATCAGCGTTGAAAAGGATTTGAGCGTGTCTACTTGCGTTCGGGCTTACCATGAGCTGGAACGCCGCGGGGTTATCGAGGCCCGGCCCCGGTCTGGCTTTTTCGTCCTTTCCGACCGAGCTGGCCCAGCCTTGCCACGCGTTTCGCCCGAGGCGGAAACGCCTGTCCCTGTATCAGGCCGCGATCGGATATTACGGATGTTGGACGCCGCTGCAGAGCCGGATATGACGAACTTCGGCGCCGCATCACCGCATCCTGAATTCATGCCCAGCGGTGCGATCGCCAAAGCCAGCAGCCGAATCTGGCATACGGCTCGCCGGCGGTGTATGACGCAGGCGTTCCCTCCCGGCGCGTTCGAACTGCGAGCAGAAATTGCGAGGCGGCTTAGCTTGGCGTCTTGCGAAGTTTCGCCAGACGATCTGGTTATTACAAATGGCTGCCAGGCGTCGGTGACTCTCGCCCTGGGACTGGTGTGTAAGCCCGGTGACGTCGTGGCTGTCGAATCACCGACCTATTACGGGTTGCTAGAAGTGTTGGAGCAGCGCGGACTTAAAGCATTGCCTATACCCACGAACCCTCAGACCGGCATTTCGCTTGAACTGCTTGAGAAAGCGCTCAAGCGATGGAATCCGAGGGCGATCGCTGTAATCCCGACCATTTCTAATCCGATGGGCGTGACGCTTTCCGAGGAGAACAAAAGAAAGCTGGTGCGGCTGGCAGAGCAATACAGAACACCCATCATCGAGGACGATGTCTATGGGGAACTTGTAGCGTCGGGGCGACGATCGCGGCCGCTCAAGAGTTGGGATCAGTCAGGCATGGTCTACTACTGCAGTTCGGCCACCAAAACGATCTCCGCTGGTCTGCGTGTCGGGTGGGTGCTGGCGCCACCCGAACGTCGCGAGGAAGCTCGGTATCAGCAGTATCTTACTTCAGTTTCGGTGAATACCCCGGCCCAGCTTACGCTCGCAAATTATCTATCAACGGCGAACATTCACCGGCATATGCATATCGCCGCACAAGGCTACAAGAGATGCAGGCGCGAGTTTAGCGCGCAGCTAGAGGCAAAGCTGCCTGCTTCCGTTTCGATCAGCCGGCCGCATGGCGGCTTTCTAATCTGGGTCGAACTGCCGCAGCACATCGACACGACTGAGTTGCTGTCTCGCGCACTAGAGAGACACGTTACGTTTGCTCCGGGTGAATTGTTCTCGCCGGACGGCGAGTTCAAGAATTGTCTTCGGCTAAATTCGGCGCTTGAATCCACCAAAATGGCAACACGAGGGATAGACATTCTCGCCGAGCTGATATCCAGCGAGATGAGAAAGCTAGAATAGCTGTCAACTAAAGCATGGCTAGATTTTCGGTCGCGGTCGGCAATTCTATTGTTGCCACAGTAGTAACGGGTAATTACTCCGATCCATAGGGCGGCGGTTTGGTATTCCTTACTAGGCTCACCGCTACCACAATTATCGTGGCGCCCAGTTCGGCAGTGTCGACTGGCGCCGATTCTACGAGCTCAACCCCAGCATTAGCTAAGTTGGTAACTTCTGAAATTACGTTGTGGTGTAGTCGTTCTTCTCGAGCCTAAGGAAGGAACGGACGTAGACTTGCCCGGCTTTCTAAACACCCGGACAAGTCCACCTGGGCTGTCACCCACTAGCACGGACACGTCGTCCTTATGATTAGGTTCGAGATCGGCGTACTACTCGAATCGTGAGTAATGCTCCTCCGTCGACCTGGCTCCACTCCGGGCGTCAAGACCACGCCGACTTTAGCCATCGAATTTCTGATTTGAGTGCTGCTCATAAGCGAAGTAAGGCTGCGAACTGAATACTTGAAGCCAAGGAACCTCCTGCTCTAAAGCCTTTCCCGCCAAGCACACCTCATACTCACTTGGATAATGGCGTAATAGAGCGCTTGCGCTTTTGCGAACATATTCAGGAAGCGTTTTATCAACTTCAACGTTTCTCAAAAATTTTTCGGTCTCGATAACTGCGCGTGTTCTTTCGTACGGTAATGTCATGACTGCCTCCGTGCTAACTATGAACCGACAAGCGTGTTGCACATTTTTTCGAACCTGAAGAAGAAGCTAGGCAACAAGTCTCACCGAATAGGTCATCCCTCCGTCGCAGTTTGCTAGGCCGAGAGACGGTTGAAACGTCGATTCCTGTCACTGCCTAAGCTAGCTGAGCACGT
>NZ_JBQDYE010000072.1:0-7291 GCF_052044155.1 Salinisphaera sp. SWV1 | reverse complement strand
CACCGGGCCGACGCGGCTGGCGCGGACGGCCGATGTCGCGGCCTGGAACCGTTTGCTCGAAGCGATCGATCCGGCCGAGCGCGCCGAGGCCGGCGTCGTGCGCGAGGTTTTCGCCCGACATCTGGGAGGCCGTCATGCGTGAAGCCCCATCTCTCGGCGCCGAGTGGTTGTTGGCACTGGCCGGCGAGGCCCCGGTGCAGCCCGGCTATCCGGCCAGTGTGCGCGTGGTCGACGGCCAACTGGCCGGCCGGGCCGCTCGCTTTATCGCCGTCGTCCCCGACCCGGACAGCCGTTATCCGCGCGCCCGCAACGGCGAGGTCGGCCTCGCCGAAGGCTGGGCGTTGGCCCGCGCCGTGCGCGAGGCAATGGCCGCCGACGACAGCGCCGATACCCGGCGCGTGATCGTGGCCGTGATCGACGTGCCCAGTCAGGCCTATGGCCGTACCGAGGAAGCCTATGGCATCCATCAGGCGCTGGCTGCGGCGGCCGAGGCCTATGCTCGGGCCCGGCAGGCGGGGCATCCGGTGATCGGGCTGATCGTCGGCCGGGCCATGTCCGGGGGCTTTCTGGCACACGGCTACCAGGCCAACCGGTTGCTCGCGCTGTCCGGCGAATCGGTCCAGGTGCATGCCATGGGCAAACAGGCCGCGGCGCGCATCACCCAGCGCAGCGTTGAAGGTGTCGAGGCGCTGGCCCGGACCATCACGCCGATGGCCTACGATATCGACAGCTATGCCTCGCTCGGCCTGTTGCATCGCCGGCTGGATGTGGCGGCGGAGGATACGAGTCAGGTGGCCCTGGTGCGCGAGGCCCTGGCGGCGGCGGTCGCCGATATCGGGGGCCGCACCGATCTGGCTGATCGGTTCGACGACCAGGGCCGGCCAGCCTCGATGGCGGTTCGGCGTCGGCTGCGGGAACAGTGGGCCGGCTGACCGATCTCGCCGGCGGCGATTACAGTCAGCCGCGGACGGTGGGCCCGGCGTTCCGGCCGCATGATCTGGTGCATATCACGCCGGCCGCGCTGACCCCGGATGCCCCCGCATGGGCGCAGGCCGTGGTCGCCCGCGGCGAACCGGTGGTGGTGCGACGCGGGCATCGCGATGCGACGACCCTGCCGGTCGGCGTTCGCGGGGCGAGCCGGGATCGGCGCTTCGCCGCCCGTGTGTCGCCCTCGGGGTTGCGGGGCGATCCGGTCACGCCGGAATCGCTGGTCGACGGGCCCGACCCGGCGCGGGACGCGCGCATTCCGGCCCTCGCCGTGCTGCCGGCGTTGCGCGCCGCGATGGCGCCGTGGTCCGGTGCCTGGGGCATCGGCGGGGCCGTGGGTTACGAATTGGCCTGCGGGGCGGCGGCCTGTCATGCCCAATCCGATGTCGATCTGATCCTGCGTGTTGGCCGGACGCCGGTACCGGCCGCGCTGCGCGCGCTGGCCGAACGCCTGGCCACGCTGCCGGTGCGCTGCGACGTCCAGCTGGAAACGCCGGCTGGCGGCGTGGCCTTGGCCGATTGGCTGTCAGCGTCGCCGCAGGTGCTGATCAAATCGGATCAGGGGCCGTATCTGGCGGCCGATCCCTGGGCGCTCATGGCAGGCTGTACGTCATGAGCGTGGTGTTCACCTTTCCCGGGCAGGGGGCGCAGCGCCCCGGCATGCTCGCCGACCTGCCCGACAACGACGTCGTGGCCGAAACGCTGGCGACCGCCCGCGCCGCGCTCGGTGAAGACGTGTGCGCCCTGGATACGCGCGCGGCCCTGGCCGACACCCGGGCGGTGCAGATCGCGCTGTGCGTGGTGGGGGTCGCGGCTGCGCGCGATCTCATCCAAGCCGGTGCCGCGCCCGCTGCCGTCCTGGGTCTGTCCATCGGCGCCTGGCCGGCGGCGGTGATCGCCGGCGCGCTCGATTTTGCCGATGCGCTACGGCTGGTGGCGGAACGCGGCCGCTTGATGGGCGAGGCCTATCCCGAAGGCTATGGCATGGTCGCGGTGATCGGCCTGTCGGTCGCGGCGGTCGGGGCGTTGCTCGATGAACTCAATACAGGGGCCGGGGCGGCCGATACCCTCTATCTGGCCAATGTAAACGCCGATCAGCAGATTGTGGTCGCCGGCGCCGATACTGCGCTGGCCCGGCTCGAACAGGCGGCTGCCGACACCGGGGCGCCACGGGTGGTGCGACTGGATATGGCCGTGCCGTCCCATTGCGCGTTGATGCTGACGCCGGCCGGCCAGCTGGACGCCATGGCCCGTGACGTGATCTTCCGCGAACCGCGGCTGGCTTATTTCTCGGCCAACCGCCGCCGGCGTTTGTGGACCGGCGCGGACATCCGCGACGATCTGGTGTGGAACATGGCGCGAACGGTGTACTGGGCCGATACGGCGCGCATCGTCGCCGAGGCCGGCTTCCGGCTGGCGGTGGAAATGCCGCCCGGCCACACGCTCACCCGCCTGCAGCCGCCGCTCGAACCGCCCGGCGAGGCGATCGCGCTGGCCGATACCGGCCGGGCCAATACGCGCGCCCTGGTTGCGCGGGCTCAGGCCGGTCGATAGGGCCGTTTGCCGTTTCGACGGCCGCAGCGCCCGGCTGGCATACTACGCGCCACTTGAATCGGCGCGCCGCCGCTCACGGCGAATAGTCCGCGCGCTCGTCTGACCGTCCGCCGGCCGGTGCAAGGAGTTCTCTCGATGACCGAAACCGCCCAGAGCCGGGGTGAGCACATGCTCATGGTCTGCGTGCTCGGCCTGCTGACGGCCGTCGCGCCGTTGTCGATCGATACCTATCTGCCGGCCATGCCGGCACTGGCACGCCAGTTCGCCGTCGACCCGGCCCATGTCCAGTACAGTCTGAGCCTGTTCTTCGTGGGGCTGGGTTTCGGTCAGTTGCTCTATGGCCCGGTATCCGACCGGCACGGCCGGCGCCCGGTGCTGTATTTCGGGCTGGCGTTGTATCTGGTGGCGAGCGTCGCCTGCGCGCTGTCGATCTCGATCAACATGCTGATCGCGGCGCGCCTGGTGCAGGGCCTGGGTGCCGCGGCCGGGCCGGTGATGGCGCGGGCCATCGTGCGCGACCGTTTCCAGGGCTCGAAGGCGGCCAGCGTGATGTCGTTCGTGGTCATGGTCATGGGCGCCGCACCGCTGATCGCGCCCATGATCGGCAGCATGATTCTGTTCTTCGGCGAATGGCAGCTCATTTTCTGGATGCTTCTGGCCTATGCCATCGTTGCGCTGGCAGCCATCGCGCTGCTGTTGGTCGAGTCGCACCCACAGCGTCGGCGGGTGCGCGACCGCAGCCTGGTTGCGCAATACATCGGCTATCTTTCGCTGGTCACGCGGCTGCCGGTGTTTCTCTATCTGGCCTGCGGCTCGCTGATGTTCGGCGCGCTGTTCTCGTACGTGGCCGCCAGTTCGTTCGTGTACGTGAACGAATTCGGCGTGGACGAATCGCTGTTCGGTTTCTATTTCAGTGCCAACGTCGTTTCGATGCTGATCGGCACCTTCACCAACGGGCGCATCGTCCAGCGTTTCGGCTATCGCACGCTGCTTGGTGTGGCGGTGGGCAATACGCTGGCCTGTGCCCTGATTCTGCTGGCGACCACACTGACCGGGTTCGGTGGCTTCTGGGGCGTGGCGGTGCCGTTGTTCTTCCTGTTGTCGACGGTCGGCGTCGCCGGGGCGAACACGGTCGCCGGGCTGCTCGACCTGGCGCCCGACGCCGCCGGCGCGGCCTCGGCCCTGTTCGGCGTGTTCCAGTTCGCCTGTGGCGCGATCGCCACCTGGGGTGTGGGCCTGATCGGCGGCGATGCCCGGGCCATGGCGATCGTGATGACGGGCTCGGCCGGGTCCGCGTTTCTGGCTTATCTGGCGCTGCGCCGCTGGGCCCCGGCGCCCGGCGACACCTGAGCGGTCGGCCGGTGCGGCGCGCGCGTGATTTTGCCATCGGCGGCCGGCATGCAACGAATGGCGGAGGGCTGAACACGGCCAACACAGCGGCGGCTATGTCAGGATAGCCGGGTTGTCGTACCCGAGATGAACACACATGTCCCTTCGTATTCTTTTTACCGGCGGCTCCGGCAAAGCCGGTCGCCATGTAGTGCCTTATCTGCTCGATCGCGGCCATACCGTGGTCAACATCGACCGCACGCCGCTGGATGACCCGCGAGTCCACAACCTGACCGCCGATATCACCGATTCAGGCCAGATGTTCAATGCATTGACCAGCTACGCGCATCTCGGTGAGCTGGAACAGGCTGAGGGCGGGCCGAAGCCTTTCGATGCCGTGGTTCATTTCGCCGCCATCCCGCGCATCCTGGTTACGCCGGACAACGAGACCTATCGCATCAACACGGTGGGCACCTACAACGTACTCGAAGCGGCCACCAAGCTCGGCGTGCGCAAGATCGTGTTCGCCTCCTCGGAGACCACCTACGGCGTCTGTTTCGCCGAGGGCGAGGTCAAGCCGGAGTTCCTGCCGGTCACTGAAGACCATCCGACCCGGCCCATCGATAGCTATGCCATGTCCAAGCTCTGCAACGAGGCGACCGCGGAAGTCTTCGCCCGGCGCAGTGGCGCGGATATTTATGGCCTGCGTATCGGCAATGTGATCGAGCCGCATGAATACGCGACTTTCTTCCCGCGCTATTTCGACGACCCGTCGCTGCGCCGCCGCAATATCTTCTGCTACATCGACGCCCGCGATCTGGGTCAGATCGTGGATCGCTGCCTGGCCACCGACGGGCTGGGCTACGAGGTTTTCAACGCCGGCAACGACCACAACTCGGTCGACCTGACCACCAGCGAGATCATCGAGGAATTCTATCCGGACGTGCCGGTGACCCGGGAGCTGGGCGAATACGAAGCGTTGTATTCGAATCGCAAGATCCGCGATCTGCTGGGCTTCGAGGAACAGCATCCCTGGCATCGCTACGTGCGCTCGCCGCGACAGGACGACTGAGCCCGGCGGCCGGCCTTGCGCCCCGGCGCCGGGCGGGCAGCGATTCTCCGCTGGTGCATGGCCCGTCCGGCGATCGGCGGGTAATGCGCTGACGCACCGCGCGCCCGCAACGACCGACTGGTAGTATCGCCGGTCGAATCCATCCGTCGCTGTGTTATGTCGAGTTCTCGTCACACCGGCCTGGCGAGCCTGTGCGTGCTGCTTGCCGGTTCACTCTGGGGGTTGTACTGGGTGCCGGTGCGTGCCCTGGCGAGCGCGGGCCTGGTCGGGGCTCGAGGCTCGCTGCTGGTGGCGGGGGTCGCGTTTGTACTGTTGCTGATGGCCATGTGCGTTGTCCGCTCGCACCCGGGCCGGATCGATCCGCTCGGTCTCGGCGCCAATGCCGCGGGTGGCGCGGCCTTCATGCTGTATTCGGTGGGCCTGGTGGAGGGGCGGATCAGCGCGGTGATCCTGTTGTTCTACCTGACGCCGGTATGGACCACCCTGATCACGGCACTCGTGCTGCGCTGGCCGGTGCCGCGGCTGCGCTACGCGGTGATCGGGCTTGGCCTGATCGGGCTCGTGCTGGTGCTGGGCGTGCACGACGGCGTGCCGTTGCCGCATGCCGTGGGCGAATGGCTCGGTCTCGCGGCGGGCGCACTGTGGTCGTTGGCCTCGGTCGGCATGCGGGTGCGCGGCGAAATGCCGCCGCTGGCCGGCAGCACGGTGTTCGCCGCGGGCGCATTGGTCGCGGGCGGGTTGCTTTGGCTGGTGCTGCCGATGGCGCCGGGGGCGCCCGCCATCTCGCTCGATGCCGCATCCGTCGTCTGGGCGGTGGCCGCCGCACTGATCTGGTGGATCGGATCGATGCTGGCACTGGTCTGGGCGGCCGCCCGTCTCGAACCGGCCCGGGTCGGCATTCTGCTCATGAGCGAAGTATTGGTCGGCGTGGTCTCGTCGGCGCTTTTCGCACACGAGGCCTTGAATGCTTCCCAGATCGCCGGCGCCGCGCTGCTGTTGGCGGCGGGTCTTCTCGACGCCTTGTCCGGTTGAGCGGGTGGCTTATTCGGCCGCCGGGGGCGTATCGCGGGCGGGCTTGATTGACGGCGCGACCGCGGCGCGGCCCGTCGCCGGGGCGTCGACCGTAAGCCAGCCGAGTACGGTGGCGGCGCCGAGCGCGATCAGCGCGTCGGTGATCTCGGCCGAACGGCCGGGCAGGTGGGTTTCCAGCATGCTGGTGGCGAACAGCCCGGCCGCGACCAGGGCGCCGGCGACGGCATGGCGCGGGCCGGCCACGGTGATGAGCCAGACCAGGCTCGAATACAAAAAGACCTTGTCGGCCAGCGCCTGCGTATTGGCGGCCATCGATCCGTGCAGAATCGAGAAGAAGGGCAGCCAGCCGAATGCATGCGCGATCGGCTGCCAGTGAAAGGGAAGCAGGCGATCGCCCACGATCACCAGGCCCAGCAGCACGGCCAGCACGCCGCCGGCCCATGCCCGACGCATGCTCGACAATACAAGCCAGGCCGCGACGGCGATCGGCAGGGCGACGAGCTCGGACAACGAGAGCCGGTTGTGGGTGATGAGGATCTTGGCCGACAACACCGCGAGCATCATGACCACGAGCAGCCAGCGGCTGCGCCGGCGCCCGGCCAGGTCGCATAGCAGGGCACCCACCACGGTCCAGATGACCACGTAGGACACGACGTCGAAGCCGTGCACGCCGGGATGGATGACGACCGGTTTGATCGCCCGCCAGTAGGCATGCAGGTCGATCGTGGGCACGTAGGGGAAAAGGCGGTAGGCGAGAAACGACAGCAGCAGCAGCGCGGCGGTCTGGCGTGCCGGTGAATGCATGTCGACGGGCCGGTCCAGCCACCGGATCAGTGGCAGCGCCAGCAGCGCGCCGAACAGCGTACCGGCCACGTTCGGGTAGACATCGGTGAGCGTGGTGACGCGGCCGGTGTCGAAGAACTGAGTGATCTCGATGCTCAGACACAGCATGACGCCTAGCCCGGTTGCCCATAGCACCTGTCGCCAAGCGGGCCGTGCGTCATTCTGTGCTGCCACGCAGAACAGGCCCAGCGGGACATACAGGACGATGTTCGCAATCAGGCCGGAAAACGGTTGATCGCGCATGTGGTCGCTGAGAAACAGTGTCCGTACCGCGGCCCCTAGCGAGCCGCCGTGGAAAGCGAAGGGATAGAGCGAGCCATAAACAATGAAGATTGTCGCCGCCAGGCTGGCGTACAAGAAGCGACGAGGCGAATTGAGCGACGGCATGACCGTTATTCTAGTGTCCTGTAACTCAATTTCGTAGCATTGGTCACAGGCTTGAACATGGGTGTGTCTGATGCCGCGCGGTCGTTT